>JBATIA010000386.1:0-5039 GCA_049667415.1 Ignavibacteriaceae bacterium | reverse complement strand
ACATTTTCATACTTTATCAAAACACTTTCCCATGCTTCTTTTTGAACCTGACCCAGACCACCTATGCCTATGGTATCAGTTTGAATAATCTCAGGTGTCGGAACCGGATTGCCTGAAGAATTAACTGTAACGCTTGATACACTATCAATTCTAGTCACATTAAAAGTCGGCGTTGTTGCTATATCCCAAACCAAACCATTAATTGTCACATTCTGACCTTTTTGTAAACCACGAACCTGACTACCATTTGATCCTCTTGTTCCAATATGAATTCCACTCCATGGACCTTGACCATTTTGCATATATATTCTCAAAGCAAAGTTACCACCCGGAAAATCTGTTGTATCAGCAGTTACAACACCGGTCAATGGAAGTCTGTAACCATTATAACCGCTTACGTCTGTTCCAAATGGATTATACTGAACATCTTGAATAGTTATATCTCGATTAAGTACTAAGTAGAAATATTGAACATTGCTAGGTACTGCGGGCAGAGTAGCTTCATTACCTTCATTATCCTTAGACCAAATGTAATAATCAACTAAAGCTGAATCACTATTCACTCCTGGGATATCTGCACTATAATTGAATCCACTTATTAACGACATATTAATACCTGTATAAGCACCTCCATCAATGCGATAAAAAAGTTTTACTGAGTCGACACTTCCATCAAAGTCTTCAATATTAGCTGTTACAGTTACAGGTTGATTAGTCATTACATGAGCCAAGCTTCTTTTTAGATTAGATATAAATGGAGGTGTTGCTAATACTTCACCTATATCACCCGGGTACATTGGAAGTATATAGTACCCAGTAGATCTTGTCTCAAGAATTCCACGAATATAGCTCAATGTTGAACCATCAACAGGTGGATCATAAGTTGTTAAACCAGTTAGACGATGTGATCTTTTTGTGAAGTATCCTGATTGGTCCCACATAAACATCTTGTTACCATTGAGATCATTTATATTGAAACGACCATTTACAGCATCCCTATCGCTTGTTATCACATTTCTGAGAATAACATATTCACCTTCATACTTTTCTGCTAAAGGATTCAATACTCCATTACTAGCAAAATCTGAAATTTGCAACTCAGTAGGTGCGGGTCTTTGAGATAACTGTTGAATTATACTCACTGGTGTAACAGGAGTAAGTAATAGAAATCCTTCAGTGGTAGTAAAATATTCATCTATAGTACAGGTAACTTCTATTACCTGAGCTGTATCTACTAAATCAAAGAAAGTGCTCTGGTTTGCCGCAGAGGTATCATCTTGCAAAACATTAAGTCCATCAAAATGAGGATAAACCTGACCATCCGGATCATTCAAATATGTTACCCATCTTGCACCTGCCCACATAATTACTCTTCTGTCCGATTGAGGATCAACGACTGGACGAACCATCACTATACCACGTAATTTAACCGTCTGTCCATCATAAGGAGATGGCAAATCACCGTTTGTAATTAAAGAAAGTGAATCCTGATACTGAATTTCTTCAATCGTTACATCAGGATACTGTGCAAAGAGCAGGCTGCTGAAAAGTAAAAGCAGCATACCAAGTGAAAGTGAAAATGATTTCATTATAATGACTCCTTTTATTTGATTACTAAAAACTTCCCTGTTTTAATTTCATCATTATTATTGTTTTTAACCGTAAAAAGATACATCCCGGTTGCAATAGCCTGGTCGTTATCTGTAAGAAGATCCCAGGCATGTTCGCCACCAGCAAATTTTTGTTTTCCATCAGGTGCAAAAGTCTCAAACCATCTAATTTCCGAACTGCTACTCTGACTTGTATGCTGAATTCGTTTAACTATATCGCCCGCAAGTGTATAGATAGTAATTTCACAATCTGAAGGCAAGTTGAAAAAATAAATTTTTCTCAATCGTTCTGAACTGCCATCCCAGATTGCATTACCATAATAAGGATTTGGATAAACGCCAATTTGAATATCAGGATCATCGCTTGCGGGAGTTCCGGGAAGTATTCTCTCAAAGTTTGCCAGAGGAGAAGATTCAAGAATATCAAGATTGTTCGAAGGATCACCTTCATCAAACGCACTTACTGCAAAAAGATATTGCCAGCCATTCAACAGATTACTTAATACATATTTATAATAATATTGTACTGTGTCTCCGGGAAAACTAACCGGTTCGGGCAATGTTACAAATTCGAATCCGGTATCGAATGAAACTCCATTCGCAGCACTGTCAAACTGAGCCAGAACAACCAGAGAATTGAAAATGTCCTGACCGCCTGCTCTGAGATCGAAACCCGCCTGGGTTCTGTAAATTTTATAGCCTTCAAAATCTCTCTTACCCGAAATTGGATCAACAGAGAATTCAGAACGTTTATCCCAATATATTTCTACTTCCCTGTCTTTTGGGATGACTTTAACTTTTGGAACAATAGGAGGTGCTGGGAGAATATATCTTGTAATTTTGCCATCTCCATCAAGGTCTTCACCGGGATCAAGAATTCCATTTCTGTTTTTATCTTCTCCGTGATATGCACGTAGTGCCCAATCTGCATTTAGATACAAATTTGTCTTTTGTTCTTCAGTATCCAGATTTGCTGGGTCCGGTCCAAATTTCTTTGCGCAGACAATTGCAAATACCACGTTTATTGAATCTCCGGGTGCAATTGTTGGGAAGTGACCATTTGTAATTAAGATAGATCTATTTGATGGTACTTTTATCTGATCAGGATTTATTCCATCTTTCCAACGCGTTACGCCGCTGAAATATCCCCGCATTTTTCCATATCGATCAACATCATTTTGCGGTGCAAAGAAATCCGGATCGTCAGTGTTTCTAAATTGCCACGTTACAAAATTTACTGAAGGGATTGAATCAATTATTCCAATCGGATAAGTATTCGGTAATGACGGTTCTGATCCGCAATAAACAACACCAAGATAACTATCACTAAATCCTAAATCTCCTGCTGCATCAAATTCGTAAGCTATTTTAATCGAATCGTTGTACCCGTCTCCTCCTTTATTATAGAATGCACTACCTGAAGGTCTGCCTGTAATATTGGTATTTCTAACAACGGCATCAGTCCACATTCCAACAAATACACTATCAATGTTTCTGTTGCTTACGTTTTTAATCCAATAATTAAAGATTACAAAGAAATTAGCAAAGGGAAAATTCCAGGCATATGTTTCCTGGTGAACACTAATACCTAACGGATCATGATCAATAATCGGTTCGCCATTAAGAAAAACTGTGTTAGTATCAGTATAGTCCATTACAAAATCCTGGTGGGAAATTGCTGATGGACTAAAAAATCGAGAATCAAACAGTGATGATCTTTCCTTAACGAAGCTTCCTGCAGAATTAGTAAACTCAAAACCTCCACCTCTTGCTGAAACCGAGGCTGCATCAACAGCACCTGTTGTTACAAAAGGACCTCCGACTCCTCTGATAAAACCACCAACATAAAGTCCACCGTCAAACAAATGTTCAATACCACTGCCAAGCGGGTACTCGCAGCTAGGCTGCTCTGGCCAAAGAACAAAACCGTGCCCATAAGTCCCAAAATTTGTAACTGTAATACCAATGTTGCCAATGTTAGTGTACCTGCTGTTATCATCATCAAGGATTTTTGGGAATCTTCTTTCCTCATCACCAGGATTCAACTGGAAAGCACATAGAAGTATTGATAGCAGGATTAAACGTACCAATTTATTCATTAATGAAGAGAGTAAAAATATTCTGTATTAAATGACCGAATTGTTAAAAATCTTGTATAGAAAATACTAATAAAAAGTGTGTGGGCAAATAATGTAAATGTTATGATTTTAAATTAAGTAACCTTCGAGGTTGCTCGAATTGATGCTACGCTAACCTCGAAGGTTTAGTATAATTTTTTGAATAGTGCTTACTTCAGCAGCAACATCTTTCTTGTTTCTATATAATTACCAGCCTTTAACTGATAGAAGTAAACTCCACTTGTCAAAGATTCCTTTGGGAGAAGATACGCTGCATTGAACTCTATTACATATCTTCCTGCTGGTTTGTACTCATCAATAAGAGTTGCAACTTCATTGCCGAGTACGTCATAAACTTTCAAAGTTTGCCAACTGCCTACTGGCGACTGCCAATTGATTATAGTACTTGGATTAAATGGATTGGGATAATTCTGATATAGAATAAAATCTTCAGGAGTAAAATCATTTTCAGCTATTACTTCACTTGAATTGTCAGGGAAGAAATATTCAAGCATTCTATCGATTGTTGCACGCCATAATCCCCAGCTATGTCCCTCCGGTCTTTCAAGCCAATCGAGTTCGTAGTTTGCACTAATCAAAAAATCTCTGAAGTTTCTCATGTTAACATAAAGACCTTCGTATGTTCCCCAGATCGTACTCCATTTTATATCTTTTACAGGTCCGTTAACAATTAAATTGTAAGCTTCATATCCATTCGGCTGGAACGCTGCAGAGTGAAGACCACATAAACCAAAAACTTCGGGATGGTTATAGCTGATTAGTGCAGAAATATTCGCCCCGTACGATGGACCTATAACCAATCTTTCTTTAGGATCGTTCTTAGTTAAATAATTTGCATCTACGTACGGAACAAGTTCATTTACATAAAATAATCTGTATTGATTTCGCAATGATCCAGCGTATTCCTCATTGCGATTATTTGGTTTAACGAAAACCGCAATCACAGGTTCTATTTTTGAACTATCAAGCAAATTATCAATTACATTCACCGCACTGCCAAGACTTATATATTCAGAACCATCCTGAAAATAAACTGTAGGATAAGTTAGAGAGCCAAGAGAATCATATCCTGGAGGAAGATAAATATTAATCTGATAATTAGTATTTACATTTGAACTGAAAATTGTTTTTTGAATCACTGTCCCATGTTCAATATTTGGATTGTATCCTATTTCCCACGGTTGCACATAAAGTGGCATTGACAGCTCTGAGTTTGGACCATAACCTCCCTGACAAGTATTTGGATTTTCAGGATCAAGTATCCAGGTACTTCCGTTAAGAACAAATTTAT
>JBATIA010000385.1:0-3806 GCA_049667415.1 Ignavibacteriaceae bacterium | reverse complement strand
CATCAAATTCCAGCATACTCTTAATTGCAATACCATCCTGAACAGGAACACCAAATTTCTTTAATGTTTCCTTTGCCTGAAATTCATGTATTTTCATTCTAAACCTTTAACTGTTTTTAGATATGATTGTCACACTGAGCCTGTCGAAGTGTGACGACAATATTATAAAAATAAAGTTATCCTTCGACTGGCTCAGGATAACATTGCTAACTAATTATTTTTCACTCATAAACGGATAACGCCAATCTTTAGGCGGATCGAAAGTTTCTTTAATTGTTCTGGCAGTCATCCATCTCATTAAGTTCATTGCGCTTCCTGCTTTATCATTAGTGCCTGAAGCTCTTCCTCCGCCAAACGGCTGTTGACCAACAACTGCTCCAGTCGGTTTGTCATTTATATAAAAGTTACCTGCTGCATTTCTTAACCTGTCAGCCATTTTAACTATCTCTTTTCTGTCCTGTGCAAAGATTGCACCTGTTAATGCGTATGGAGAAGTTTCATCACACAGAGTTAATGTTTCATCAAGCTTGTTATCATCATAAACATACATAGTCATAACCGGACCAAATATTTCTTCTTCCATTGATTTGAATTTCGGATTAGTTGTTACAATTGTGGTAGGCTCGATAAAATATCCTTTTGAATCATCAAAGTTACCGCCGGTTATTATCTCAGCTTCTTTAGAACTCTTAGCAAATTTGATGTATTCAGTTATTGTGTCGAATGCACCTTTATCTATTACGGCAGACATAAAGTTTGTGAAGTCTTCAACATCACCCATTTTTATTTTTCCGACTTCGGCAACATACTTTTCTTTAAACTCTTTCCAGATAGATTTTGGAATATACATTCTTGAAGCAGCAGAGCATTTTTGTCCCTGGTATTCAAAAGCACCGCGTAACGCTGCAACGACTAGTGCGTCAACATCCGCTGAATTGTGAGCAAAAATAAAATCCTTACCACCCGTTTCGCCAACAATGCGAGGGTAGTATTTCATATTTTTTAGATTGTCGGAAATAATTTTCCACATATTCTGAAAAACTTCGGTTGATCCGGTAAAATGAATACCCGCAAGATTTGGATTTGTCATCGCTGGTGTTCCAACCTGTCCACCCGATCCCGGGACAAAATTAATAACTCCTTTTGGCAAGCCGGCTTCTTCAAATAATTTCATCAAATAATATGCTGAATAGACTGCACTTGATGCGGGCTTCCATAAACTTACATTTCCAACAATCGCAGGTGCGGTTGGAAGATTTCCTGCTATCGAAGTAAAATTGAAAGGAGTAACCGAGAAGATATAACCTTCCAACGGTCTATATTCTGATCGGTTCCACATACCATAAGGTGAAAAAGGCTGTTCTTTCATTAACTCTGCCATGAAATAACAATTATACCTGTAGAAGTCAACCAGTTCAGCAGCAGCATCAATCTCAGCCTGGTAAACAGTTTTGGATTGACCAATCATTGTAGCCGCATTTATTGTGGCTCTCCAAGGTCCTGCTAATAAATCAGCTATCTTTAAGAAAACTGCAACTCTGTGTTCCCATGGCATTTCTGCCCATTCTTTGCGAGCTTCAAGTGCGGCTTCTACAGCCATATCAACTTCTTTTTTACCAGCTTTATGATAAACACCAAGAACATGGCTATGATTATGCGGTATGACCATTTTTTCGGTATTGCCGGTTTTTACCTCCTCACCTCCGATAATAAGCGGCACTTCAATCTGTTTCGATTTTAATTCTGCTATTTTTTTCTTTAGTTCTTCCCTTTCCGGGCTGCCCGGTTTATATGATTTTACCGGTTCATTTATAGGTTGTGGTACTTTGAAATAAGCGTTTGACATCTTATATCCTTAAAATTGAAAAATTGTGGTAGTAAAATTACCGGTTTTGGTTTTTATATACAATTTAAAACGTTCTTTCAACCACCGATATCATTATTTAATTCATGTTTAGAGCAGCTTTGCATTTAATTTTTCTGGTATTATTTTAAACCTTGCTAAATGTGAGGGAAGAGAAGTAAGAAGTAAAAAACTTCCCGCCATACCTTAATAAATAGAATATAACCTTTCTGAAACAAATTCGGAGTGGCTACCATGGCACTATTAAAAGAATTCAATACGATCCCTGAGCTGTACACATTCTTAACTGAAGATTATGGAATTAAAAAAGGCGGGTATGCAATTCAGCGAAAGGTGGATAATGTTTATAAAGGAATAACTTATAAGGAACTTAAAGCAGAAACCGACTTGTTTGCATATGGTTTAAGTGAACTAGGATTAAAGAAAAACGATTCGGTGGCACTTATTTCAGAGAACCGACCCGAATGGGTTTATGCAGACTTTGCCATGCAACTACTCGGAATAATAAATGTTCCTTTATACCCTTCTCTAACTTCCGATTCAATTGAATATATCTTAAATGACTCCGAATCAAAAGCAATTATTGTATCAACCGGCTTTCAATTAAATAAGGTTCTTAAAGTACTTAAGAATTGCAGGCATCTTAAACACATAATAATTCTTAATGAACACGAAGAAGGAGACGGACAGGATAAAGTACTTACTTTCATGCAAGTTCAGGAGAAAGGGAAAGTTCGTAAGAAAAGTCATCCTGAGTTCCTCAATAAATCGTCAGAAGAAATTAATGAGAACGATGTTTGCACCATCATTTATACATCCGGTACTACCGGAGAACCTAAAGGTGTAATACTCACTCACAAGAATATAATTTCAAACGTTAATGCTGCACTACAAATTTTTCCAATTACTAAGGATGATATTTTTCTTTCATTCCTTCCCCTTTGTCACATTTTTGAAAGGATGGCAGGTTACTATACAGCATTCGCTGCCGGTTGCACTATTTACTATGCTGAGAGCATAGAGAAAGTTGCAATAAATCTTCAAGAAGCAAAACCAACTTTAATGACCTCGGTGCCTCGTCTTTTTGAGAGGATTCAATCGCGAATAATAAAAAATGTTGAGAGTCAATCAGTAACTAAGCAAAAAATATTTTATTGGGCTTTAAATATTGGCAAGCAATATGTCGCAGCGAACAAAAAAGGATCCATTCCATTTACTCTTTCAGCTAAACATAAAGTTGCCGATAAACTAGTATTCAAAAAGTTAAGGGAGCGTACCGGCGGAAGGTTAAGATTTTTTATCTCGGGTGGCGCTGCTTTGTCAAAAGAACTCGGAGAATTTTTTGAAGCCGTAGGTCTTCAGATAGTTGAAGGGTATGGACTAACTGAGTCTTCGCCTGTAATTGCGGCAAATAAACCCGATGATTACAAATTTGGCACTGTGGGTAAACCTCTTCCCGGCGTTGAAGTGAAAATAGCTTCTGACGGAGAAATACTTGCTCGCGGTCCCAACATTATGAAAGGATATTATAAAAAGAAAAAGGAAACTGAAGAAACAATTGTGAATGGTTGGCTGCATACTGGCGATATCGGGGTTTTTGATTCAGAAGGATTTTTAATGATTACTGACCGGAAAAAACATTTGTTTAAAACAAGTGCGGGCAAGTATATAGCCCCCACTCCCATCGAGAATATTTTTCTTTCAAGCAAATACATAGATCAATTTGTGCTTATTGGTGACAAGAGAATGTTTTTAAGTGCTCTTATTGTCCCTGACTATGAAGCCTTGAAAGAATATGCAGATGCTCATAAAATTCCTTACACCAGTGAATCCGAATTAACCGGTAATGATAGAATTTATAAGTTAATAGAAGATGATATGGGTAAGCTCCAAAAAAAATTAGCAAACTACGAGCGCGTAAGAAAGTTTGCTTTGCTTGACA
>JBATIA010000384.1:0-2517 GCA_049667415.1 Ignavibacteriaceae bacterium | reverse complement strand
AGATATTGGAAAGTATGGGCACCGCATTTATCTCCGAGCAAAAGAGAATCACACTGTGAGAAGTTGCGTGCATTTTCAGCTTTCTTTGCAATTCTAACAAGTCCACGGTAGCTGTTCTGACTTTTTCCTGCAGAAATACCTTTTGAGATGATTGTGCTTTTAGTGTTCTTTCCCAAATGAATCATCTTTGTACCGGTATCTGCCTGCTGCATATTGTTTGTTAACGCAACCGAATAAAACTCACCAACAGAATTATCTCCCTGAAGAATACAACTCGGATATTTCCAGGTAATTGCAGATCCGGTTTCTACCTGAGTCCAGGAAATTTTTGAATTTACTCCTTTACAGATTCCACGTTTGGTTACGAAGTTGTAAATACCGCCTTTACCATCTTTATCACCAGGGTACCAATTCTGAACCGTTGAATATTTTATTTGAGCATTATCTAGTGCAATCAGTTCAACCACTGCGGCATGTAATTGATTTTCATCTCTGATTGGTGCTGTGCAACCTTCGAGATAACTTACATAAGAACCTTCATCGGCGATGATTAATGTTCTCTCAAACTGTCCGGTATTAGCAGCATTTATTCTGAAGTAGGTCGATAACTCCATCGGACATCGAACACCTTTTGGTATGTATGCAAACGAACCATCACTAAAAACTGCTGAGTTCAAAGCAGCATAAAAATTATCGGTAGAAGGGACAACGCTTCCGAGATACTTTTTTACAAGTTCAGGATGATTCTGAACGGCATCTGAAAAAGAGCAGAAGATAATTCCTATTTCATTCAGCTTATCTTTAAAAGTTGTTGCAACAGATACACTATCAAAAACTGCGTCAACTGCAACACCCGTTAGTCTTTTCTGTTCGTCGAGAGAGATGCCAAGCTTCTTATACACATCAAGTAGTTCCGGATCAACTTCATCCAGACTCTTCAAAGCCGGTTTCTTTTTAGGTGCTGAATAGTATGATAAATTTTGGTAATCAACTGGAGCATAGGTAACATTTGGCCAGTGAGGTTCTTTCATCGTTAACCAATGTCTGTAAGCTTTCAATCTCCACTCGAGCATAAACTCAGGTTCATTTTTCTTTGCAGATAGCTGTCTGATTATATCTTCATTTAAACCTTTCGGAAGAGTATCAGCTTCAATTTCGGAGACGAAACCATACTTATATTCTTTATTCGCTAGTTCTTCTATTTTTGAAACTTCTGTGGAACTCATTATTCGTCCTTACCGGATAATCCTTTTTTGTTATTCTAAACAAATATTCAATGCTTTAGTTCAAAAATATGTTATCTGTACAAAAAAGTCAAGATTAAAAGTATTAAGATTTTAATACCTCGAAGAAATGCGATTGTGCATGAATTATGGATTGTATTCTATTAAATTGTATTTCACTTAAGATTAAATTAACTTTGAATTACTATAAAATGTTGAAATATCAACGATTCGAACAGTAAAAATAATCTCAAAAAAGACTTACTAAGTGGAAGAAAAGCCAAATCAGAAGGATACACAAAAGCAGCAGTCTTCTGGATATAAACGTTACAGTAATCGTAGAAAAAGATACCACCACAGACCTGGCAAATCAGTTGCTTCTGAACGAACCAGATCAACAATCAAAAAAATTTCGCTGGTAATTCCTCTTTATAACGAAGAAGAATCAATTATTCCACTTAGTCATGAAATCAGAAAAGCCCTCAGCAGGATAAATATTGATTATGAAGTTATTCTTGTTGACGACGGTAGTACAGATACCTCACTTCAGAAGTTAAAGGAAATTACCAGAACCGATAGTCGTTTTAAATATTTAAGTTTTAGAAAAAATTACGGAAAATCAGCGGCACTTCACGAAGGATTTAAAACTACTTCAGGGGATGTTGTGGTTACTCTGGATGCTGACTTACAGGATGATCCGCACGAAATACAAAACCTACTTAAAAGATTGGAAGATGGGTTTGATTTATGTTCTGGTTGGAAGAAAAAAAGACAGGATCCCATATTAAAAAAAATCTCATCAAGATTTTACAACTTTGTAACTCGAATTATTAGTGGTGTTAAAATCCACGACTTTAATTGCGGGCTGAAGGCCTACAAAAAAGAAGTTGTTGAAAATGTAAAAGTTTATGGAGAGCTTCACAGATATATTCCTGTACTAGCAAGCTGGCAGGGTTATAAGGTTACTGAAGTACCTGTCAATCATCACCCTCGCAGATATGGAAAGACTAAGTTTGGAGCCTCGCGATTTTTTAAAGGTTTTATAGACCTAATCACTGTTACTTTTGTAACGCGTTACATAAAACGTCCTATGCACTTCTTTGGTTTTCTGGGCGCGCTCTCTTTTTTTATAGGTTTTTTAGTTCTCGGCTACCTGACTATTCTCTGGATTCAGGGAATTCCTTTAAGCAACAGACCGATGCTTTTTCTCGGTATGTTATTAATTATAGTTGGTGCTCAGTTATTTGCTGTAGGATTACTGGGTGAGGTAATTGTGCACAATTCAATGGATGAT
>JBATIA010000383.1:0-2455 GCA_049667415.1 Ignavibacteriaceae bacterium | reverse complement strand
ATGGTTTCGTCAACCTTAAAGTTTTTAACGCAATTGGAGAGGAAGTTGCAGTGCTCGTTAATGGATTTCAGAAAACTGGAAATCACCAATTAATTTTTAATGCGAATAATCTACCCAGTGGAATTTACATTTACCAGCTAACCACTGGAAACTATATAGAGAGTAAGAAGATGTTGTTGTTGAAATAGCAATCTATCATTCCCGCGAAAGCGGGAATTTATTTTTAATTTATACCCCATAAATGAATACAGTATTTATTTTGAAATATTCAAATCAAATAAAAATATTTATTCTCATTTTGCATTTATTTGCAAGTTACAGCCACCCGCAAACAACTGAAACGCGGAACGACTTTAAGAAGTACTACGACAATTTTAATGTTGAAGGCTCATTTGTCCTTTACGATCAGAGTAATGACAAATTTATTTTTTATAACCAATCACAATACAAACAAGAATTTACTCCTGCCTCAACATTTAAGATATGCAATTCATTAATTGGATTAGAAACGGGTGTTATTAAAGATGAATTTTTTATTATTCCGTGGGACAGTGTAATAAGGCAAGTTTCTGTTTGGAATGAAGATCATAATCTAAAAACGGCCTTTAAATATTCAACGGTCTGGTATTACCAGGAACTTGCAAGGCGTGTGGGTGGAGAAAAAATGAAATACTGGCTCGACAAGGTGAACTATGGCAATGCAGATACCTCAGGTGGAATAGACAAATTCTGGTTGTCGAGTGAGCTTCGAATCACTCCGGAACAACAAATTGATTTCTTAAGAAGACTTCACGATAACAAACTTCCCTTCTCACAAAGATCAATGGACATTGTTAAAAAAATAATGATTGCTAAAGACACTTTGGGCTATGTTGTGCGGGGAAAAACCGGCTGGGGTGAACAGGATAATATTAACATTGGCTGGTATGTTGGCTATTTGAAAACGAAAGACAATGTTTACTATTTTGTTAACTGCATTCAGACAACAAATTTTAATAATAAAGAATTTGCTAAAGCAAGAATAGATATCGTGTATCAGATATTTGATGATTTGAAACTTCTCAGGAATAAATAACCATTACTAATTATTGTACTAAACAAACTGCATAATTCCTGTTGTTATTGCAAATTGGTCTAAAGTTTAATTGCAGCTCTATTCGGTTTTATAAAAAATATTTGATTTCATTAAAAAGATTTTATGTACAAGTATAAGGAAAATAGATATTTTGCACAGGTAACCGGGAAGATGGAAACTATATGCGAACAGGAATTGATTGAACTGGGTGCATCAGAAACTAAATCCACTTATAAGGGTGTGTACTTTAACGCCGATTTATCAACTCTTTATAAAATTAATTACACATCGCGACTTCTTTCACGGGTTCTTGCACCGTTAATTATTTTTCCCTGTCATAGCACAAATGTGCTTTATCAGAAAGCAAAGAAAGTCCATTGGGAGGATTTTTTTTCGGTTGACAAAACATTTGCTATAAGCGCATCCGTTTCTAAAAGCAGAATTACTAATTCATTGTACGCATCTCAATGTTTAAAGGATGGGATCGCAGATTATTTCAGAGATAAATATGGGAAGCGTCCCAACGTGGAGGTAGTAAATCCTGACGCTCGATTTAATCTTCATATTGAGAGAGATACAGCTGTAATTAGTCTTGATACATCAGGCGAATCGCTGCATAAAAGAGGCTACAGGTTACTTGCCGGTAAAGCTCCTATGCAGGAAACTTTGGCAGCAGCCATAATACGCATTAGTAAATGGGACGGTGATAGTACCTTGTATGATCCGATGTGTGGCTCAGGTACCATTCTTTGTGAAGCTTTGATGCACTATTGTAGAATTCCAGCACAAAAGCTGCGCAAGAAATTTGGATTTTTTAATTTGCCTGAATTCAACCTAGCTGAATGGAATAAATTGAAAGAAGATTGTGATAATAAAATCCGTCCGCTGCCGAAAAATGTTCTACGTGGAAGTGATAATTCTCAAGAAGCAATAAAAGTTGCAAAGAAAAATCTTTCTCATCTTCCCTATTCTGATAACGTTGATCTTTCATGTAAATCATTTCAGCAGGTAAAAGAATTTGAAAACGGAACCTTAATAACGAATCCTCCTTTTGGGATAAGGCTCGGAGAAATTGATGAGGTGCAAATACTTTATAAAGAATTCGGTGATTTTCTTAAAACATATTGTACCGGCACTTCTGCATTTATTTTTACAGGAAATCCGGAGCTTCGTAAATTTATTGGACTTAAAACAACAAAAAGATTACCTCTTGATAATGGCAAATTAGAAGGAGTGCTTGTACAAATTGATAGTTACAAAGGAAGTAAAAAGAAAAAGGCTCAGCAAGGATAGATTCTGTGATGTTGAGACTACTTCTTTTTTTGCCTTTTAAATATATGGCAATCACATTTCAATTAATGAACAACGGTGCACCCGGAC
>JBATIA010000382.1:0-2678 GCA_049667415.1 Ignavibacteriaceae bacterium | reverse complement strand
GAGTTATTCCAAGTGTATTTTGTTTGAGAAATTGTCACCGATGTCAGTATCAGCAGCATAAAAATAACGTAATAAAGTGATTTCATTTTGCGCTCCCTAAATAATTATTAATAAACTCGATTACTTTGTAAAGATTATCTTTGCTTACAAACTGAACGGCACCGGCGTTCATCGCTGCATCTATGGTCGAAGCATCATTAAACTGTGAGACTATTATTACCCTGGCGTCCGGACGTGAGGAGACGATTTTTTTTTGTTGCCTCAATTCCATCCATCGTTTTCATTTTTATATCCATCACTACCCAATCAGGGTTAGAATCATTAAATTCTATCACCGCTTCTGATCCATCACTGCACTCTATTACTTCTTCAAAATGTGGAGAATAAATATTCCTCATCATTTTTCTTATCCTGTCATTGTCGTCAACTAATAGCAGTTTCATAGTGTTTGTTATTGTTATTGTAAAGATGGGTTTTGTCTGAAAGGAAATAAATCAGTGGACACACTCAATTTTTATAGGTGGAAACACCTAATTCAGTAGGCAGTAAGCAGTTTGCATTAGGCAAATGGAATTAGTCATTTATATTCATTGGATCATTTGCTGTATTAGAACAAACAATAACGCAGAAGGCAAATGACAATAAATGATCAATGACTATTGATTAAAGCAGTGACTTATTCTTTATAGCAAACTTTACAAGGCTGTGTGTGCCGCTGAGGTTTAATTTTTTAGAAATGTTGTTACGGTGGTTTTCTACTGTTTTATAACTGATGTGAAGTTCATCAGCGATTTGCTGAGTGGTTTTATCCTGTGAGATTAATTTTAGTATTGCTCTCTCTGATTTTGTTAAATCATTTATTGATGGCTGTTGTGAAGCAAAGTCATTTTGTGTATTCAATCTTTTAACGAGATAGCCTGAAATAATCGGGCTAATGTAATATCTGTTTTCGGAAACTGTTTTAACACTTTCCAGAACATCTTCAACAGCGTTTTCTTTTAGAACATAACCGAAAGCACCAATGTCCATTGCTTCGTTAAACATATCCTCTTCTTTGTACATTGTCAGAAAGACAACTCTGGTTCTAATTTTTTCAGACGCAATTCTTCTCGCAATATCCAATCCGGTCATCTTTGGCATCTCTACATCTAACAACGCAACATCGGGCTGATGCTTTAATATCAGGTTGTATGCCTCTTCACCATCCTTTGCTTCCGCAATAATTTCAATTTGCGGATCGGTGAGCAGAACAGATTTAACACCGCTCCGCATAACCGGATGATCATCTGCAATTATTATTTTGATTTTATTGTTCATTATTCACCGGAATTTGAATTTTAATGAGTGTTGCAAATTCAGATGTTGAACTATAATCGATTTCTCCATCAAGATGTGAAACCCGATTAATTAAGTTTTTCAGACCCAATCCTTTTGACTGCTCTTTTGCTGATTCATAATCAAATCCCTTACCGTTATCTGCGATTTCAATTCTTATTTGATTTCCAATATGCTGAACTGTAACAGTCGCAATACTTGCCCCGGAATGTTTTAAGATATTATTTACACATTCCTGAACAATTCTGAAAATATTGATTTCTTTATCCTTGCTCAGAAGATTATCTATGTTATCAACCTGTAGATCAAATTTTGTTTTGGACGCTCCTTCAATATTACCAAACATTGAGCTAATTGCCTTACTTAAACCCAACCTGTCTAGTTGATAAGGATGAAGGTTGTATGAAATTCTTCTAACCTCATCAAGAGCCAGACTTGCAGTTTTGGATATTTCTTCGAACTGATCATCCTTATTCTTATTAAGTAAAGCAAGATTTTTTATAACCAAAAGATCCTGTCCAAGACTATCGTGTAATTCAGATGCAATTCTTTTTCTTTCATCCTCTTGTGATTGAATTAATTGTTTTGAAAATTCCACCTGAACAGTTTTTTCTTTCTTCAACTGAGATACTCTTCTATAATAAATTATAGGCCCGAGAGAAAGAAATGCAAAAATCAATATTCCTCTAAACCACCAGGTCATCCAGAATGGAGGTTTTATAATAATGGAAACAGATTTAGCATTTTCATTCCAGATACCATCTGCGTTGGTGGCTTTTACTTTAAATAAATACTCGCCAGGATCAAGATTGGTGTAAGTTGCTAGTCTTCCACTACCACTATAAATCCATTCCTTATCAAATCCCTCCATAATATAGGCATATTGTATTGACTGTGGTGAATTGTAATCTAAAGCAGCAAACTCAAAGGAAAAAACATTTTGGCTGTAGGTGAGGATAACGCTATCTGCAAGCAAAATACTTTTTTTAAGCGGCGAATCTTTACCTGCTTTAACTGGGTTATTAAACAGGAAAAAATTGGTGATAACAACAGTTGGGATGAAGGCAGACATAGTAATTTCGTTAGGGTCAAAAAAAATAGCACCCCGAGTTGTCCCCATAAGGATGCGCTTGTTATCCGTTTTTATTGCGGATTCAAAATTAAATACGCTACCAGGCAAACCATCAGCAGTTGTAAAATTTGTAAACGTGTTATTTTTGGTGTTGAAAAAGGAAAGACCCTGTCCTGTTCCCAGCCATAGGTTACCATTATTGTCTTCCACTATGCTTTTGATGGAGTTATCAGGCAAACCATCTTTAATTGAAAAGGAAAAAACATCAACA
>JBATIA010000381.1:0-1511 GCA_049667415.1 Ignavibacteriaceae bacterium | reverse complement strand
AAAAATTATTTAATGAGTATCATTGATTTCGTTTGATTATAATCTACAGCTGACAATCGATAGAAATAAATTCCGGAAGATGTTTGATGTTTAAGGGTTGATGTATCAAACTGAACTTCATAACTGCCTGCTGGTTTGTATTCATCTACTAAAGTTGCGACTTCATTTCCGAGAACATCATAAACCAAAAGCCTCACCCCCAACCCCTCTCCAAAGGAGAGGGGAGTTTTAGGAATAGTAAATTTTATTTTTGTGGTAGGGTTAAATGGATTCGGGTAATTCTGATAGAGAATAAATTCGTTTGGAATAGTAGTGTTTTCATCTGCAGAGGTAATAACACCATCCCATCCGGCAATGCGAGCCATTAATACCCAGAATGCTTTTGCAACCCTGATTTTTCCTGCGGAGATTGCACCTAAATGACCGCCTTCGGTTTCTGTTGTATATTCAGGACAAATTGCGGGAATATCCAAACTATCATCCGCATGATTCTCACTGTTGTTGCCGAACGAGTAAGCAACACCATCTCTGTTATCATAACAGGGAGAATCCCCAGGAGTATGTGAAAGGATATCAGCAACATCAAATAAAATTATGTTGTTATTATTGGCGTATTCTCTTAATTGAGCATTAAATGATTCAGATTCCGGAGTGCCAATTGACCTTGCAAGAGATGAAGTAAACCAGATAACTTTTTTATCCGGATGGTTGTTCTGGAACTGAAGATAGTGGTTTGCGGTACCGGTCTGCCCGGTTCCAAAAAATCCGTTTACAGGATCAGAGATTGTTGAACCTCCAGAAACTTCAAGGTAACTGAATTGAAAACCTACAACATCAAAACTATCGATTCGTTGTTCGACATATTCTATAAAACAAATTACTTTCTGATTCCAGTTATCACATCCATCGGGCCAAAACTGGTAACGCCAGTTGCTGCAGTCCCAGGTTCCATCCCAGTAAACTTCTGATGGATCAACAGGGTAAGAAGGAATGCCGCCATGTTCATATCTTTTGCAATGGTTAGGTGCGGATGTATGAGTATAGGAAAGGCAGGTGAGGCCATCATAAATATTTGCACCAACAGATCTATCCATAAACATCATTCTTAAATCCGATGCAGCTAGTTTGTAATTTTCAGGGATGCTGTCAAATAAAGCGACTGAATTTTTATTTACGTTAATCTGTGCAATTGTAGATTCCTGAATTGTTATAAGAATTAATACAAGATTTATTAGCACCTTTACAATAAGCTCAATTGGGTCTCTATTTTTCATACTTTAGTCAAACTGTTTAATAAGTCAATAATTTTATTTAATTAGTAACATAGTTTTTGTTGTTGAAAAGTTACCCGCAATTAATTGATAGAAATAAATTCCGGAAGATGTTTGATGTTTGAGGTTTGATGTATTTATCTCAACTTCATAGCTGCCGGGATTTTTGTATTCATCAACCAAAGTAGTAATAAGATTTCCCAATACATCATAAACTTTGAGTGATACAAATCCGAAATC
>JBATIA010000380.1:0-2576 GCA_049667415.1 Ignavibacteriaceae bacterium | reverse complement strand
GAGAATATTCTAATATATGAAGACAAGAGAAAAAGTAAGCGTTATAACTCTCGGCTGCTCTAAAAACACGGTTGATTCAGAGAGACTTCTCAGGCAATTACAGGCTAACAATCTTGATTTAAGACTGAATCCCTCAGAAGCCGATACAGTTATCATTAACACCTGTGGTTTTATTGAAGCCGCAAAGGAAGAATCGGTCAACACTATTTTAAATGCTGTGGCAAATAAAAATTCGGGATTAACAAAAAGAATTTTTGTAGCTGGATGTCTTTCACAACGTTATAAAGATGAACTTCAAAAAGAAATCCCTGAAGTTGATTTATTTTTCGGAACCGAAGATTATGAACAGATTCTAAAGGAACTTGGCGGGGAATTAAAAAGAAATCTTTTAGGTGAAAGATTAGTCTCGCTTCCTTCACACACAGCCTATTTAAAAATTTCGGAAGGTTGCGATCATCCATGTTCATTCTGTGCAATTCCAATTATGAGAGGATTACATCGCTCGAAATCTATTGAAGAGCTTGTTGAAGAAACCAGGTATCTTGCTAATAACAATACTAAAGAATTGGTTCTTATAGCACAGGATACGACCGACTATGGAAAAGATCTTTACTTTAAGAAAAATATTATGGAACTTATCAACAGATTAAGTAAAATTGAAGGGATCGAGTGGATCCGATTAATGTACGCTTATCCCTCGCGGTTTCCTGATGACCTGATTTATGAAATTAAAAATAACGAAAAGGTTTGCAATTACATTGATATTCCTCTTCAACATATTTCAGATAATATTCTTAAATCAATGCAAAGAGGAATCACCGGTAAGCAAACTAGAATGTTAATAGCTAAGTTAAGGGAAAAAATTCCGGAACTGGTGCTTAGAACTACTTTTATTGTTGGCTATCCCGGAGAAACTGAAAAAGAATTTCAGGAACTTTATGATTTTGTTGAAGAATTTAAGTTTGAAAAGATGGGAACATTCACATATTCAATGGAAGAAAATACTTTAAGCTATAATCTTGGTGATCCTGTTCCTTCTGAGATTAAAAATGAGCGACAAAAGAGGTTAATGGAACTTCAACGGGAAATCTCAGCCAAAAAAAACCGGGAATTAATTGGCAAAGAACTAAAAGTATTGGTTGAAGCTCTGGAAGGAGATTTTTATATTGGGCGTAGCTACAGAGATGCACCTGAAGTTGATGGAGAAGTACTCATTTCTGCGGATGATGCCGGGATTACTTTAGGTAATTTTTATAATGCTGAGATATACGATTCCAACGAGTACGATCTTTTTGCCAGGATCAATTAATTAATTAGAGGTTTTAATATGAACAAAGCAATATTTTTCTTTATTACTCTATTTACCGCAAATATTTTTGCGCAAGCGGATAACTACTCCCGTATTCCCGAAAACAAGGTAAAATACTACCAGGATTTCATTAGCTTCAAAGGTGAAAACAATAAAACTCGGTTGGATGTTTTCATTCAGGTTCCGTATAGCGCTGTTCAATTTGTAAAGACCAACCAGGGTTTTGAGTCTGCTTATTCACTTACTGTCTCCATATATGACGAAGAGAAGAAGAACCTGATGACTGAAAAAGTATGGAATGAAAAAATTGTAGCTATCAGTTTTGAACTAACAACTTCACCTGATAATTTTAATCTAAGTCACCGTTCTTTTGAGCTAACTCCAGGAGTCTATTCAATCAAAACAGTCTTGCTGGATAAAGATTCTAAGAATGAGTATAGTTCGGATAATAAAGTAATTGTTAAGGATCTTAGTCTGTTACCTTCAATAAGTGATGTGATGCTAATTGCAAAAAAAACTCTCGTTGAAGGAAATTCCAAAATTATTCCCAATATATCCAGAAGTGTAGTAACAGATCGCGATCCTTTATCAATATTTTGTGAAATTTATTCTGATTCAGCATGCTCTTTCTGGGTTGATTATGAAATTTTTGATGAGAGCGAAACTAGTATTTTTAAATCGAAAAGCCTGTTGGATGTCAAAAATGGAACAAATCAATTTTTCAAAAATTTAGATTCTTTGAATATTGACCTTGGAAAATTTCTTCTGAAAATTACATTGAAAGATTCTTCAGATAAGGTGATTGATACCTCAACAAAGAATTTTATCTCCAGGTTGTACGGGGTTCCGGCAACGATAACTGATTTGGATAAAGCAGTTGATCAACTTATTTATATCGCAAATCCGGAGGATCTGGAATTCATCAAAGCCACAGACAACCGTCTTGAAAAATCCAAACGCTTTGTTGCTTTCTGGAGAAAGCAAGACCCCAATCCTGCCGATGAATACAATCCGGTCTTTAATGTCTATTTCAATAGAATTGCATATTCCAATGAGAATTTTACTACATATTCACTCGAAGGTTGGAGATCTGATAGGGGAATGGTGCTGATTATTCTTGGTGCGCCAGATAATATTGACCGGCATCCGTTTGAGTATTATGCAAAACCTTATGAAATATGGCAATATTATAATTTGAACAGGCAATTTGTATTTATCGATAACTCAGGATTTGGGGATTATAGATTATCTCCGGATACACCACTAT
>JBATIA010000379.1:0-2131 GCA_049667415.1 Ignavibacteriaceae bacterium | reverse complement strand
AAAAATTTATACTATTCAATTACATTAGTTTTATTCTAAAAGCTTGCCAAAGCATGCCAGGGGATTAACTCGAAAAGTCATTATTGAATTGATACATTCAGAAGAAAGAATTGCTAATCATTACCTGTACTTCAGGTAAAATTGCCTTAATTATTCTCGGAATGATATAGGTTGGTAAAAAGTAAATTAGAGTAGGAATTTTTACATAGAAAAAGGAACGGAAAAAAATTCCCGTTCCTTACAAAAATACCTCAAATGCTATTTCTTAGATGTCGAATTTAATACCCTGCGCCAGAGGAAGTTGTGAACCGTAATTTATTGTATTGGTTTGTCTGCGCATATAAGCTTTCCAGGCATCTGAACCGGATTCTCGTCCTCCACCGGTTTCTTTCTCACCTCCGAATGCACCGCCAATTTCAGCGCCAGACGTTCCTATGTTCACGTTGGCGATGCCGCAGTCAGAACCTGCACATGAAAGAAATCTCTCTGCTTCTTTCAGGTTATTTGTAAATATAGCTGATGAAAGTCCTTGTACAACTCCATTATGTAATGCAATAGCTTCATCGATATCTTTCTTATACTTAATAAGATAAAGAATAGGAGCGAATGTTTCCTCCTGCACAATTTCATAATGATTTTGCGCTTCAACTATTGCAGGTGTAACATAGCATCCCGATTCATAATTTTTACCACTTAGAACCTCACCTCCAAAAATTATTTTCCCACCTTCTTTCTTTACACGTTTGAGTGCGGTAGTAAAATCATTAACGGCATTTTTATCAATTAGTGGCCCCATATGATTTTTTTCATCAAGTGGGTCACCAATCTTAATACTCTTATATGCTTTGAGAAGCGAGTCTTTAACTTTATTATATATTGATTCATGAATAATAAGTCTCCTGGTTGTCGTACATCTTTGTCCTGCAGTTCCTACCGCTCCAAAGACTACTGCAGGTATAGCTAATTTAAGATCGGCTTCCGGTGTCATAATTATGGCATTATTACCACCAAGCTCTAATATTGTTTTTCCGAATCGAGCAGACACGACTTCAGCAGCATGTTTACCCACTTTAGTAGATCCTGTTACCGAAACTAATTCAACTCTTTTGTCATTTAATATTCTTTCACCAACAGTTGAACCCTTTCCGATCACAAGTGTAAAGATTCCTTCAGGTAATTTATTTTCTTTTATGACTTGAGCAACAATTTTCTGAGTTGCTATAGCAGTAAGCGGTACTTTTGATGAAGGTTTCCATAGATTTACGTCACCACAGACTGCAGCAAGCATTGCGTTCCAGCTCCATACAGCTACAGGAAAATTAAATGCAGAAATAGTACAAACGATACCCAAAGGATGATACTGATCATACATTCTGTGCATTGGTCTTTCGGATTGCATAGTAAAACCATAAAGCTGACGAGATTGACCAACTGCAAAATCACAAATATCAATCATCTCCTGTACTTCACCCAAACCTTCCTGAAGAGATTTACCCATTTCATACGAAACAAGCGTTCCAAGCGGCTCTTTGTATTGGCGAAGTCTGTTTCCAATTTGTCGTACTACTTCTCCCCTTTTTGGAGCAGGAATCATTCTCCATTCTTTGAATGCTTTCTCTGACGTCTTTATTACATTATCATAATCTTTTTCTGACGCCTGGTAAACAGATGCAATAAGTTTTCCGTCTACAGGTGAGTATACTTTTAACTCCCCTTCAGATTTTGATTTGCTCCAATTCTGTCCGGTTGAAGATCCGCAATTATTTTTTTCAATACCTAACTCTTTAAGAAACTTCATTATTACTCCTGGATTTATAGTTTATAAGGATTTTATAAAAATTAGTTACTTTGATCGATGTTTTAAGTGAGATTTTACTTCTAGCAAAAAGAAGAAAAACATTAAATAAAATTAGCACTACTAAAATATCGTTTTTCATTAGAAATAATAAATGATTGAGTCTTTGATAATATTTCACAATTGAAAATTGTAATCTGATTCTTTTATATTACAGTAGTAAAAATTATTCTTTCTGTTAAATATGCGTCTTGTCGTTAAATACTATCTTTTGCTAAGCTGCGGTAATCTAAGGAGTTATTTCATCTCCCGCTACGAAAACGTCTTTTAATTTTT
>JBATIA010000378.1:0-5495 GCA_049667415.1 Ignavibacteriaceae bacterium | reverse complement strand
TCAGTATGCGATGGCTTGGAAACGAATTTAGCGATGAGATGGATGCTTTTCTGAAAATCAACAAAGCAAAAAACTGGAGTGAGTTTAAATCGGCGGTTGAGAAATTTAACATTCCGGGACAAAATTTTGTTTATGCAGACCGTGAAGGAAATATTGGTTATGCTTTTGGCGGGGCTCTTCCAATGAGACCGAATAATGCTACAACTTTTGTGTTTGATGGAACATCTTCTAAAAATGATTGGAAAGGACTTGTCCCTAGAAATGAGCTTCCATATTTGTTCAATCCGTCTCAGAATTTTATTGCCACTGCTAACAATAAAGTAATTAATGATTTCAAATATCATATTACAAATCTCTGGGAACCATCTTCACGAATTGAAAGAATAACAGAACTACTTCACTCAAAAAGTAAACATTCGGTTGAAGACTATATGAAATACCAGGAAGACATTTTCTCGCCTTATGCAAAAATCTTTGTTCCTTATATTTTATTTGCATTCAAGAATGTGGATGTGAAAGATAAAAATCTTGAAAAGTCACTTCAGCTATTAAGAGAATGGAATTTTGAGATGGATAAATATCAGCAGGCTCCTGCGATCTTTTTAACCTTTTTTGATAATATGATGAAAAATATTTATTTGGATGAAATGGGTGAAGATCTTTTCAACCAGTATGTTTTTCTTGCGAATGTTCCTTACAGAAACATAACAGAACTTTTGCAGAATCCGTTTTCTGATTGGTATAATGATGTAAAAAAGAATGAAATAAAAATTAGGGATGATGTTATTAGACAAAGCCTGACTGATGCACTTGACGAACTTGAAAGCAAATTGGGAAAAGATGTAAAAGACTGGCAGTGGGGAAGACTTCACACTGTAACTTTTAAACATGCGTTTAGCGGTGCTTCTGGTTTGCTTGATGGTGTAATAAATATTGGTCCTTATGAAATCAGCGGTGACGGCACAACAATCTTCAATACAGAATATGCGTTCTCGGAAAGCATAGAAAAGTATCCGTTATTCAGACACGAGCCTTTTGATTGCGAGCTTGGTCCTTCAATGAGATTTATTTATGATTTTGCACAGCCTGATGAGTTCTACCTGATTTTAACTACAGGACAATCGGGAAATATTTTCAGTGATCATTATAAAGATATGACAGATCTCTTTCTGAAAGGAAAGTACATGAATCTAAAAACCGATGAAAAGTCGGTCAAGGTACCAGAGAACAGCTTACTAAGATTACTCCCAAATAATTAACTACTTATCAATCTATAATTATTATTAACTTTGTCTATATTTGCATCAAATGATTTATTCAACAACAAGAGATTAAATGAGAGTAATTGATCACCTGCAAAAAGCAAAAGAGCCACTGATAAGCTTTGAACTTATTCCCCCTAAACGTGGGGGAGATATAACGGATGTCTTAAATGTTATTGATAATATTATAAAATTCAAACCTCCATTTATAGATATTACAAGCCATTCTGCAGAAGTCATATATGAGGAAACTCCGGATGGGATTAAAAAGAAAGTAAAGAGAAAAAGACCCGGTACTTTGGGTATTTGCGCGCTAATCCAGAATAAATATAACGTTGATGCCGTTCCTCATATTCTTGTGAAAGGTTTTACACGTGAAGAAACCGAAGACTTTATGATTGAATTGAATTATCTGGGTATTGACAACGTTCTTGCTGTAAGAGGAGATGACAGCGGTTATGAAAAACCAATTCCAATTGGCAGAAGTGCAAACAGCAACGCTCTCGAGTTAGTGGAGCAAATAGTAAAAATGAATAAAGGAATTTACCTTGAAGATTCCTTGCTTGATGCAAGACCAACTAATTTTTGTGTAGGTGTTGGCGGTTATCCTGAGAAACATTTTGAGGCACCGAATTTAAAAGCAGATATAAAATTTGTAAAACAAAAAGCTGATGCCGGAGCTGATTACATTGTTACTCAAATGTTTTTCGATAATAAATTCTATTTTGAGTATGTTGAAATGTGCAAGGAATCCGGTATTAAAGTTCCTATAATACCTGGTTTAAAAATATTAACTTCAAAGGCACAGCTTCATTCCATTCCAAAAGATTTTCATGTTACTATTCCCTCTGCTCTTTCGGATGAAGTGGAAAATGCAAAGCCGGATCAAGTGCTTAACATTGGAGTTGAATGGGCAACTAACCAGGTACGTGAACTGCTGGATAGAAATGTCCCGAGCGTTCATTTCTACATTATGCTTAATTCCAGACCAATAAACATGGTTATGGAACGACTTAAATTATTTAATAAAGTATTTTAGAAAGTTTACTGATTGAGATGGTTGGAGTAAGAAGATCTGTTAGTAAAAAATTAAAGTGGGGAGTTGCAGGCTGTGGCAGATATGCTGAACATACTTTCATTCCCACAATGAAGTTTTTAAGAAGAAGCCTGATTAAATCGTATTTCAGTCATAATATTAATAGGGCAAAAGAATTAGCAGAAAAATCAGGAGCAGACGGATACTTCGATAATTATGATGATTTCCTTAAATCCGGAATTGACTGTGTGTTTGTATCCAGCGTTAATGCACACCATCACGAGCAAGTTATCAAAGCTGCTCAGGCAGGAAAGCACATCTTTTGCGAAAAACCTATGGCAATGGATAGCAGACAAGCAGAGGAAATGGTTGAAGTATGCAAACAGAATGATGTATTGCTCGCGATAAATTTTGTCCATCGTTTGCATCCGCAGGTAATAAAAGCGAAGGAATTAATTAAGAGTCAAAAGATTGGCAAACTGGTTTCAGTAAATGTTTCTTTCAATCTTGATTTTCCTCCAAGTAATAATTTCAGATTTAATAAGGAAGTGAGTGGCGGTGGTGCACTGCGTGATTTGGGTTCGCATGTTTTAGATCTTTTAAGATTTTTTGGTGGGGAAATAGTAGAGATAAATGGTTATATGGATAATATAATCTATAAATATGATGTTGAGGATTTTGCTTCTGCACTTGTGAAATTTGAAAACGGAAGTTATGGGAACTTGAATGTTGCTTTTAATGCAAAGAAGGCTTTTAATAGAGTAGAAATACTCGGACATACCGGAGCAATCAGTATAGAGAATTTTATTGGAGTAAAGGGTTTATCATCTAAACTAACAATACTGTTGGATGGGGAAGCTAAAAAAAGTTTTAGAAAACGAGGTAACAAATTTCATTTCATGATGAGAGCAATTCAAAAATCTTTTCTTAAAAATCAAACACCTCCCGTTACAGGTGAAGACGGATTGATAAATATAAAGTTAATGGAAGAGCTTGAGAGAAAATGTCAGAGATAGATAAATTAGTATCCGTATGTCATAAGGTTTATAAAAAAAGATTTGTTTCAGCAAGCGATGGAAATATTTCTTTAATAACACCAGATAATACTGTGCTTATTACCCGTTCAGGAATTTGTAAAGGAGATATAACAGAAAAAGATATTCTTGAATTTGATTTTAACGGGAATCATTTAAAAGGTGAAGGAAAAATCACAACCGAATTTAAGCTTCATCTTTATGCATACTCAAAGAGAAAAGAAGTCAATGCAGTTGTTCATTGCCATCCGGTATATGCAACAGCTTTTTCTTTATTAGGTGAAGGATTAGTGAAACACTATTTCCCCGAAGTAATATTAACACTTGGGAAAGTTCATTTGTGTAAGTATGCAACACCATCAACGAAGGATTTACCTTTAAGTCTTGATCCTTATATTGATTACGGTTGGGCGTTTCTCTTACAGAATCATGGTGCGCTTACACTTGGAAAAAATCTTGATGATGCGTATTACAAAATGGAAAAGCTGGAACATTCTGCCGAAACGATCTTCAAAGCCAGGCAGCTTGGAACTCCGCAGGAATTATCTCCTGAGGATGTTCGCTCGTTAGTCGAACTTTCCGAAGAGACTTATGGTATCACTCAGGATCAGAGAAATGTTTTTTAATAGAGAACTGGTTGAAACCTTCGAGGTTACTGTCCTTATTTCACCAGGCAACCTCGAAGGTTACTTAAAACTAAATTAAAGTTTAGGAAATGAGTTTAAAACCCAAAGTAGCTTTATTAGTTGGCGGCACTTCTCCTGAAAGACAAGTTTCCAAAATGTCCGGCAAAGGCATTCTCCAGGCATTACGAACACTTCAATATCCAACAATTGTCATTGATCCTGCTTATGGATTGCATCAGCCAAAAGAAGAAGATCAGTTCTTTCTTGAAAAAGATTTCGCTGAGATTTCAAATCGCAATTGCATTGATGCTGTAAACTCAGATTTACTTAATGGCGTTGATGTTGTTTTCTCAGCACTTCATGGCAAATGGGCAGAAGACGGAACAATTCAATCTCTTCTTGAACTAAGGGGATTTAAGTACACCGGATCAAAAGTTCTCGCCAGTGCTTTGGCAATGGATAAAGAAATGTCGAAAGTAATTTTCAGACAGGCTGGAGTTCAAACCCCGGATTGGTTCACTGTAATATACCGAAGCTTTGAACCGGTTCTGATAGCCGATCAAATTAATCAGGAATTTGGTTTCCCCTGTATCATCAAACCAAATGACCAGGGCTCAACAGTTGGATTGAAGTTTGTGAAAGATGAATCTGAAGTTGAGGAAGGAATAGTAATTGCTCAGCAATATTCATCTAAAGCATTGGTCGAAAAATATATTCCCGGAGGAGAGATTACGGTTGCCATATTAATTAACGAAGCTTTACCCGTTCTCGAAATTGTACCTAAAACCGGCTTATACGATTATAAAAGTAAATACACTTCCGGTATGAGTGAGTATATTGTTCCTGCCAAAATTCCGGATGAAATAGCAAAAAGAGCCCAAGATCAAGCTTTGACTGCATTTCATTCTCTTGGATGTGAGGGGTACGCAAGAGTTGATTTCAGGTTAAGTAATGATAACGAGCTTTACTGTCTTGAAGTTAACACCTTACCCGGGATGACACCGCTGAGTCTTGTTCCCAAGGCCGCTAAAGCGGTTGGAATCTCATTCGAGGAATTAATAAAAAGAATTGTTCATCAGGCACTGTAATGGCAAAGCGCAAAAGAAAAATTGTGTTATTTCTTTTTATTGTCATTCTGATCATAGGGATTATTTATATATTTTTCAATGAACACGGTGTAATAAAATATTTTGGATTGAAAAGCAAGGTTGACTCGATGCAGGTCGAACTAGAAAAAGTAAAGAAAGAGAATGAACGATTGAAAAATGAAATTGATTCTTTACAAAAAAAGATACCTGCAAAAATGGAGCAGATTGCCCGCGAAAAGTATAATATGAAACGCCAAGGTGAGATTAAAATTGAAGTCGAAGAAAAGTGAAAGTGCCAGAGATATTCCCTCCCTACCGCTTGCCGATAGGGTAAGACCAAAATCGCTCTCAGAATTTTATGGTCAGGAACACCTTGTTGGGGAAGGTAAACCAATCAGGTTAATGATAGAAAATAAAACTATCAGTCCGTTCATTCTTTGGGGTCCACC
>JBATIA010000377.1:0-21958 GCA_049667415.1 Ignavibacteriaceae bacterium | reverse complement strand
GTATGAAGTAGTTGTTTTACCATTAGTACCTGTAATACCAATTAGCCTCATTTTTTTATATGGTTCGTCGTAGTAAATATTTGAAAGCTCGGCCAGAGCCTCTCTGCTGTTATTAACCAAAATTTTTACTGCATTAAAATGATCAACAAAAGAGTCGGGAACAGCTTCATAATTTTCTAATACTACTGCAATTGCTTTTTTATTAAGTGCGTCCTGAATAAAAAGATGGCCATCTGTATTAAAGCCTTTGATAGCAACAAAAACAGATCCTTCGACTACTTTGCGTGAATCGTATTCAATACCGGCTACTTCACGATTCGATGGAGTTCCTGCAACTTGAATTATTTTGATCTTATTTAACAATTCACTCAATAGCATTAATATATTCTCACTCCCGATGTTAAAACCTGTGAACAAGTCAGTATGCAAGTCTTATTTTTATTAATTGAGCTACCGGGAGCGATACTTTGATCAATAACAACACCACTTCCCGATACACTGAATCGAATACCAAATTCAGTCAATGTCAATAATGCTTCTTTAACTGTCTTTCCTTTAAGATCAGGCATTACATTGTGCATATTGTCTGAAATAAAAATATTTTCACTTTCAGTCGGTCTTTTTTCTATAATAAGTTCATTAACAGAAATTTCTTTGCTGTAATCCAGTTGTTCATTTTTTACTGTCTTGATTTCATTCTTCAAAACTGGTTGATGTTGATTACCATTTTCAAGAGTTAGAATTCTTTTCACAATATCTTTAAATACAGGAGCTGCTACTAAACCACCGTAATAGTTTCCCTTTGGTTTATTTATTAATACGTAACAAACAATCTGAGGATTATCGGCAGGATAGAAACCAACAAATGATGAGTAATACTTATCATCTGAATACTTACCATTAACTATTATTTTCGAAGTGCCTGTTTTCCCACCAATTTCAACAGAATCAATTTTCGCCATTTTGCCTGTGCCATTTTTTACTGCTCCTACTAATAAACTTCGTATCCTTTCTGACGACTTCTCATTAATCACTCTTCTGACAACAACTCGAGAATATTCTTTAATAATATTTCCGTTTTTATCAACCTGCTTTTTAACAATCTGAGGTTGGTATAAAATTCCGCCATTCACCAAAGCACAAAATGCATTAGTAAGTTGCAAAGGAGTAACCGAAATACCATAACCAAAAGACATGTAAGTTTTTGTAAGTTTGGACCACTGTCCCAGGTCTCTTAATTTTCCCGTAACTTCACCCGGTAATGAAATTAAAGTGTATGTGCCGAATCCAAAGCTTCTGATATACTCATAATATTTTTCATCGGTAATTCGCTGAATTAGCTTCGCAATGCCAATGTTACTGGACTCCTCAATAATTCCTTTAACTGTTAAATACTCAAATTTGTGTGTATCTCTTATATAGTTGTTCCTAAACTTGAATACTCCGTTCTCAACATAAATGCGCTCACTTTCGTTACATGATTTTTCTTCGAGAAGAGCTGCTAAAGTGATTGCTTTAAAAGTTGAACCCGGTTCGTATGAATCCGTTACTGCTCTGTTCTTTCTCTCAAAATCACCATATCTTGAGTAATTATTTGGATCATAATCTTTAATGTTAGCCATTGCAAGAATTTCACCGGAGTTAGGATTCATTATAATACATGTAGCAGACTCACCGGAAGTTAATTCCAGATTTTTCTTAAGTTCTTCTTCTACGATGACCTGAAATCGCTTGTCGATAGTAAGGTAAATATCATCTCCCGAAACAGGGGATTTTGTATCGTCTTCTGAAATTGATATGATGTCACCCATAGCATTTCGCTCAACCATCCGTGAACCATCCTCGCCCCTTAAAAGCTCGTCAAAACTTTTTGAAACACCATTCACACCTTTATATTCATTATTAACATAGCCCAGAACGTGAGAAGCTAACGAACCATAATGGAAAACGCTTGTAGGTTCTTCCACATAAAAGAAAGCAGGATTTTCATATTCAAAAAGTTTAGCTGATTTTTCAAACGGGACTTTTTTCTCAAGACAAATAGTTTTTCCCTTCACTTTTAGCAATTTCAAATAATGACTCTTACTTTTTCCAATTATTCTTGAAAATATTTTTGCAAGTTTTTCTTTCTCAGAATCAGGTAACATTCTCAGGTCAACGTAAAATGAGTAATCATTACGGTTATATACAAGAAGAACCTCATTCCGATCGTATATGAATCCTCTATCAGCTTTAATAGATTCAATATTTGTCTGCTGACGTTTTGCAAAGAAACTTAGTTCATCGCCTTTAATGACCTGAACAGTAACAAGTCTGAGTACAAGTGCTAGAAAAATCAGCACAACAAAAATTAAGACAAGCAAGACCCTTGCATTATTCATTTGTTTGTTTTATGCTTTCAGTTAGTTTAACTACTTCTTCAGTGAGTAATGTTATTTTCCTTCCGGTATCTGAATCCGCCTCAACCAAAGCAAGCTCATTTAAAGCATATTTTTTAATTAAATCCTCTGCCGTCATCATCTGGTAATTTGCGATCAGGTTAACCATTAGGGTTTTTTCTGTTTTAATTTGATTTTCCAATTGAGTCTGTTCTCTCTGTAATTCTTCATATTTTAAGCGTAATCCTTGTGAAATCAACAACAGGATAGTAATTAGTACAAGCAAAGAACTGATTACAATTATTAGAGGCTTAAAACTTTTTTTCATATTCTTTCCGCAACTCTTAATTTTGCGCTCCGAGCTCTTTTATTGTTTTTTATCTCAGTTTCCGATGGAGTAATTGGTTTATTGGTTATGATTTTTAGTCGTTTAACTTTACCACAGGTACAAATCGGTGCATCGACAGGACAAACACAACTGAGGCTTTCATACTTGAAGAACTCTTTTACTATCCTATCTTCTAAGGAATGGTAACTAATAACTACCAATCGACCTCCCTTTTTTAATACAGGCATCGAATTTTCAAGAAAAGACTTCAAAGCACCTAATTCATCATTTACGTAAATCCTTAATGCCTGAAAAACCCGCGAGAGGGTCTTAGTAAAGTATTTTGGATTAGTAACTGATGAAATAATCTTTTTTAACTCATCAGTCTTTTCGATACTATTAATTTTTCGAGCTTCGGAAATCCTACGGGCAATCTTCCTGGAATTTTTCTCTTCACCATAAACGAATATGACTTCCGCAATCTTCTCTTCAGTTTCATAGTTAATAAAATCCGCAGCAGTTTTTCGCAAGTCTTTATCTAATCGGAGGTCCAGTTCTGAGTTTATGCTATATGAAAAACCCGCTGCGGCATTATCCAGTTGAAAAGATGATACTCCAAGATCTGCCAATATTCCATCAAAGAACTCTATAGAATCAATCTTTGCGATTAAATCAACTAGCGAAAAATTAAACCTGTAAAGCTTAATTCTATTTTCATTACTAAATTTGTTCTTACAATAATTGAAAGCATTCTGATCAACATCCGTAGAAACAATACTACCTTTTTTCCCTAACCTACTAAGTAATTCTTCAGTGTGTCCGCCAAATCCTAAAGTTCCTTCGAAATAAACCCCATCCTTATTTGTAACCAGATAGTCTATGCTTTCATTCAGCAAAACGGGTATGTGCGTCCGTATCATCCACCGGTCATAACTTTTGCAGCAATCTCTTCATAAGTCATTGGAGACTGCTTTAGATATACATCATAGGTTTTTGGATTCCAGACTTCGATCTTTCTGAGAGCCCCGATTATCAATACTTCCTTCTCAATCTGTGCATAATCAATAAGCATCTGCGGTACGAGTATTCTTGATTGGGCGTCCATTACATCTTCATGGGCATATTGGACAAACATTCTTATGAATCTTAGATCATCGGGTTGGAATTGGTTCAACTTTAAAAGTTTTTCTTCTATTTTTTGCCACTCATCAAGGGGGTACAAATCAATACAGCTTGATAGACCTTTGGTCATTACAATTGTATCGTTTGCATCAGGCGAAATGTGCTTGCGTATCTTTGCCGGAATGCTTATTCTGCTTTTAGAATCTATTGAGTATGTAAACTGTCCTTTGAACAATTCTTTTCCATTATTTGGGATTCTTCACCACTTTTCCCCACTACACCCCGAAAATAATGGAAAATTTCGACTAAAGTCAAGAAGTATTTATAAAAATATTCATTTTTATAAAAATTACTTCCTGACAAATTATTCAGGTTTTTAACAGTTTTGTTAAAGAACGAGCTGGTATCGGAAGGCAGAGCCAACTGCCGGAATCGAACCGGCGACCTGCTCATTACGAATGAGCTGCTCTACCAGCTGAGCTAAGTTGGCCGCTAAGAGATTATTATAATTATCTTATTTTCTTTTTATGTCTGTTCTTTCTTAGTCTCTTTTTTCTTTTGTGAGTCGACATTTTATGACGTTTTCGTTTTCTTCCACAAGGCATTTACATCTCCTTTTTTTAATGTGTGTTTAATAATTCCTGTGCTCTTTTTCCAGCCTCGGATTCTGGATTTAATTCTATGGTTTTTTTAAACCACTCCTTAGATTCTTCAATGTTTTGGGCCGTCAAATTTACAATACCAAGATTGAGACATGCGATTTGATGCTCTGGCTGATATTTAAGTGCACTTTCCATTTCATTAATCGCAGTTGTATAATCACCAAGATTATAAAAACAAATTCCCATATCCACCCGGGCGTCTGCATTCTCAGGATTTTTTATCAGGTATTTTTTGTAATTGCTGATGGCTTTTTCAAAAAGTTTTGAATCCTGCTGCAAATGTGCAAGATGTAAAGTGGATTCCATATCATCAGGATTTGATTTTACTTTAGTTTCAAGATCATTAATTTCCTGAAGGTTCTCGAGGCTTACTTCGGAACTGTTAGATTGATTATTCATTTGTGTAATATTACTCTGAACACCTGAATCAAACACACCTGATAACAAAAGAGCAATGACAAAAACAATTACAACAATAGATGAGATTATTAATATTTTTTTGTTATCGAGAACTTTTTCCTCCGAGCTTATAATCTTATCCTTTGAAGAATTCGAATCACTATATTTTTTCCCATCACTTTTTTTATTAGTTGGTTTTATTTTCACTTGATTTTTATTCTTTACACCTTTTAAAGGAACACCGCAGCTAAAACAATTTGAGTTTTCTAATGAATTCTCTTCGCCACAATTCCTGCAGATAATTACTTCTTCGGCTTTCTCTTCTTTATCAGCCGAAATTGATAAAGTATTTAACTTTAAACCGCAATTCGGGCAAAACTTGAATTTACCTACTATCCTATATCCACATTCTGAACAATAATTCATCAGCTAAATTATCTCCGATCCTTTTCCAACATTCCAGAATTAACAAGTTCTTTGAAATCCTTAGAGAACTTAAAAGTAGGGACATAATGCTCAGGAACAAATACAGACTCACCTGTTTTGGGATTTCTTGCCTGACGAGCATTTTTTTTCTTAACTCTATAGCTCCCAAACCCTCTTATCTCGATACCCTTTCCTTCTTTTAAAGCTTCAATAACTGTCTTTAAAAATCCTTCTACGATGGCTTCTGTTTCCAGTTTGGTTAGCCCGGTCCCGGCTGCGACTTTATCCACAATGTCAGCCTTGGTCATTTTTTCACCTTTTAAGTTATTTAATATTTTATTATTTCTGAAAATCAGGCAACTAAAGTAATAAAGTTTTGCTGTAATATCAATTAAAATAGTCAGTTACAGCAATTGAGATATGGACATTTACTATTTAAAAGTGATCAATAAGTTAATTGAAATCATAATAAAACCAGCTATTTGACAAATAAGATAGCTATTTTATTAAATGATTGATTTTTCAACTATTTTCGGGCAGGAATTATTGTAATCAAACATAACAATTATAAAAAGAGTAAAAGATGAAAAAGGACTTTAAAATTGACGGAATGAGTTGCCACCATTGTGTTATGGCTGTTCAAAAAAATCTAGCAAAACTTAAATTGAAAAAATACGAGGTAAGAATCGGTTCTGCCAATATTGAATTCGATGAAGCAGAAACGAAGGAAGAAATGATTTTAAAAGCTATTGATGATGCTGGTTATAAAGTTGTAAATTGAAAAGTCGTACAACCGTTATGAAAGAACTTGCAGATTTACATAAAAATAGTGAAATAATAAGCGCCCCTGTTGAAGGAATGACATGCGCAAGTTGTGTAGCAAGAGTTGAAAAATCCATCAGTAAAATTGAAGGGATAAAAAATGTATCTGTTAACCTTGCAACCGAAAAAGCCTCCTTTGAGATTGAAGCTGGTCTAGCAACATTACCACAAGTCGAAAGGGCAGTTGAAGATGCAGGATATAAAATTGATTTTTCCTCAATCAATAAAAAAGCACAAGCTGTTTCAAATCAAATTCAGCCAGATAGTAAAATAGAATACGATAATGACTTAAAGAAAGATTTTTTACTCGCTCTTATCTTATCTATTCCAATTCTGCTGTTGAATATGGGGATGATGTGGGATGGATTTCATAATTTCGTTCTGCTATCAACGGATGTGATAAACAGAATCCTGCTGGTTTTAACAACACCGGTTGTATTTATTTCAGGTAAAAGATTTTATAAGATCTTTTGGAAAAACCTGATGCACTTTAATGCCGATATGAATTCTCTTGTTGCCATTGGTACAGGTTCAGCATTTATATTCAGCACACTCATAACTCTGTTTCCTGAAATCTTCTCTAGCGAGCAAATTACATCGCATGTTTATTTTGATACTGCTGCGGTTATTATCACACTTATCTTAATGGGAAGATGGTTGGAGAGCAGAGCAAAATCAAAAACAGGTTCGGCAATAAAAAAGCTTATAGAACTTAAACCTAAGAATGTTACTGTATTGAGAAATAGTACTGAAGAAGAAATTGATTTAGATGATCTTTTAATCGGTGATATTGCTGTTGTTAAACCAGGTGGAAAAATTCCTGCAGATGGAAAGATCAAAGGCGGTTTTTCTACAATTGATGAATCAATGATCACTGGTGAATCAATTCCTGTAGAAAAAAGTGCTGGCTCAAAAGTAATAGGAGGCACAATAAATAAAACCGGTAGCTTCGAATTCGAGGTAACAGCGATTGGAAATAATTCAGTTCTTGGTCAAATAATAAAAATGGTAGAGGAAGCTCAGGGCTCTAAAGCACCCATTCAAAAACTTGCCGATAAAATTGCTGCTGTTTTTGTTCCCGTAATTATTCTTATAGCAATAACAACATTTTTGGGTTGGCTCTTTTTAGGTTCGGGTGGATTAAATACTGCGCTAATAAATTTTGTTGCAGTATTAATTATAGCCTGTCCTTGTGCTCTGGGACTAGCAACACCAACTGCAATAATTGTAGGAACCGGCAAGGGCGCCCAGAATGGTATTTTGATAAAAAACGCTGAAAGCCTGGAAGTTTCATATAAAATTGATACTATAATTTTTGATAAAACAGGAACAATTACAACCGGAAGACCAAAAGTAAGTTCGGTATATACAAACAGAATTACTGAAGAGGAACTATTAAGGATTGCAGGATCTTTGGAACAAAGATCTGAACATCCACTTGCTCAGGCTATTGTAAGTTATACAAAAAATAATGGAATTAATTTGGATAAACCGGACACATTTGAAAGCCTGACTGGAACAGGACTAAAAGGGCTTGTTAATGGTAATGAAGTCCTAATTGGTAGTAGTTCCCTTATGGAAAATAATTCGATAAACATATCAGAATTTGAAACCACCACTGCTAAACTTTCAGAAGGAGGAAAGTCATTTGTATTTATTTCTATTAATAAAATTCTGAAAGGTCTTATCGCCCTGGAAGACGAAACAAAAAGTAATGCTAAAGAGGTAGTTGATAAATTAAAGACAATGAAACTAAAAACTGTGTTGCTAACAGGTGATAATAATCGTTCGGCAAAAAATATTGCTGAAAAAGTTGGATTCGATAATTTTAATTCAGAGGTTTTACCTGGAGATAAGAATAAAATAGTTTCTGAATATCAAAACAATGGCAGAATTGTTGCGATGGTAGGAGATGGGATTAATGATGCACCAGCACTAACTCAGAGTAATATTGGAATTGCTATGGGAACAGGAACTGATGTTGCTATTGAGTCGGCAGATATTGTATTGATAAGCGGAGATTTAAATGGAGTTATAAAATCAATAAATCTTTCCCGCTTAACTTTAAAGACAATCAAACAAAATCTTTTTTGGGCATTTATTTATAATATTATTGGAGTTCCACTAGCGGCTTTTGGATTATTAAATCCTATGATAGCTGCACTAGCAATGTCGTTCAGTTCAGTATCAGTGGTTTCTAATTCATTAAGGTTAAAAGGTAAAAAACTCTAATATCACTCAACTGCTTCAAGTTTGCAAAGATCAAATTTTGTATTGCCAGGTAAAAGTTGATTTGCTCCACCCGACAACTGAACTTTGAATGAATCACCGTTTGCAACGCTAAATGTATCAGCAATAGTGTTACTGCTCCAAACGATATTGTCCAACGTCATACTTATTGACTTAACTTCAGAACCATTTCGTATTAGAGACAAAATAGCTTTTCCATAAATCCCACTACTAACCCCATTCGATTTAGACCAGAATGATAACCTGTAACTATTAAATTGAGTTAAAACGGGTACCATTATTTCAGCATAAAGTTCCGGAGGTTGATTTGATTCAAGCTCAAGAGAATAAGTCCCACCATTAGGAGGTACATCAGCAGAAGAATCACTTTGCGTAGGTAGAGTCCAACCATCAGCAGAAAACTTCCCATTTTTTTCAAATGAAGTATTGATAAGTGCGTTACCTGAGGGAGGATTAACAGACGTTTCTTCTTCCGAGCAACTTATAACAAAAAATGCTATCAGAATAGAAATTGTGAAAAAACTAAATAATTTAATTTTCATAGGAATTCCGTATTTATCTGCTAAGAAGATTAGAAAAAGATTTGCATTATTGAAGGGAAAAATTCATCGCTATAGCTGTTGTTCAAAATGACAAGGTTTTTTTTATCGCAATAAAAAAAGGCCGGAACCCGGCCTTCAAAAAAAACTATTAATTATTACTTTGCAGGAAGTCTGGCTGAAACAATCTTACTTCTTTCTATTGATTGAAGTGCAAGGTATTTTTCACCAAATTTTTCCAGATTCTCCATCTCAGTGTCAAACTGATCGAAATGCATTTCCTCATCATTAACCAGGTCCTCAAAAATTTTCTTCGTTGCTGAATCAGCATTTGCTGCGCACTCATTTGCCCATATGTTATATTCTTTTGCACTCTCATCTTCCATACCTGCAGCGCATTTCAACATTTCTTTTGGATCCTGGATTTTTTTGACTTCGCCAAGTATTTTCATTTCAACATCACCCTTCAAAAACAATATCCTCTCTGACAACACTTCAACATGCCCCATTTCCTGAATCGCTGTTTTCTTAAAAAGACTTGCTAAAAGATCATATCCCTGGTCATCACAATGAAAATGAAAATACATATACTGGTGTATAGCCAAAAGTTCATCTGCAACTGCTTTATTTAATAGTTCAATGCTTTTTCCATGTTTCTTTTTACCCATAACAAATTTTCCTTATTTATTATTATTATTGCTCAAAATTTACAAAATAAAAAGAACGAATATTCAGAGGAAATCATTTAGATATATTAAAGTTTGGGAAGCCGCTCCATGTAAGAGTAATTACTTAGCACAGTAAAGGTTTCAATTTTTCTTAAGTCTTCAATCGTCTTGCAGTTCATATAACTCATAGAGCTACGAAGCCCGTCTGAAATTGCGTCTACAACATTCTTTACAACGCCTTTATACGGGACCATAGTCTCTTCTCCTTCAATGAACTCATTTTTCATCTTTACACCAAAGGATGCAGAACCCCGGTATTTCTTCCATAATTGATCCTTATAACGAATAACTTCACCCGGAGTTCCTCTTGTCCCGGCAAGAAGTCTCCCAAGCATCACAGCGTCAGCACCAAGTGCCATTGCTTTAGCCACATCCCCGGCACCTTTAATTCCTCCATCAGCAATTATTGCAATCTTAAACTTATTCTCTTTTTTCGCGAAGTAGACATCGAGAAGTGATGATACTTGCCCTAGACCGATTCCGGTTTGGATACTTGTCGAACACACACTCCCGCTTCCTATTCCAACTCTTACAGCATCAGCACCTGCATCCACTAGCTGTTTTAGTGATGCTCCATGTGCGATGTTTCCAACAATTACTTTAACATTTAAATTATTTTTTATTAATTCAGATTTTTTGAGTACTTCTTGATTATTTGCGTTAGCAGTATCTATGCAGATAATTTTTCTTCCTTCAGAAAGTCGCTTAATGGTATCCAATGATGTATTTAAAGCAATTGAAATTGAATTGATTTTCCGGGAGTTGTTTTTGTTTTTAAGTATCTCGTTCAGTGAAGAATCAAAACGATTTACAATTCCCAGGCAACCAAGAGAATTCAATTCTTTAGCCATCTCAATTCCGGTTACACTTTCCATCGGACTTGATATTACTGGCAGGGATAGTTTCATTCCTAAAAATTTTGACGAGGTACTAACTTCCTTTCTCGATTTAATGCGGGATACTTCTGTGGGGATCAGACTGATATCATCATATGTAAGAGACTGATGATATTCGTTTAATAAAATCTTGCTATATATTTTCATTATTGTAAACCTTTATAACAATTCTTCCATTTCATCGAGTACTAGGTTCATTTTTGCACTTACAGCTGCAACTGGTTCAGGGGAATTCATATCTACACCCGCAGCCTTTAAGATGTTAATCGGGTAGTCAGAACTTCCTGCTTTGAGAAAATTAAGATATCTTTCTACAGCAGGAGCACCTTCGGTTTTTACTTTTTTTGAAAGAACTTCTGATGCTGCAAAACCGGTTGCATATTGGTAAACGTAAAAGTTATAATAAAAATGTGGAATACGAGCCCATGTATACTGTTCCTTATCAGAAACAACCATGTCAGGTCCCCAATATTTCTGATAAATATTTTTATATAATTCGCTTAGATTTTCTGGTGTGAGCGATTCCCCTTTTTCTGTCCTATCATAAACTATCATTTCGAATTCAGCAAACATAACCTGCCTATAAAATGTAGCAGTAAGATTATTTAAATATCTCTCAAGCAGAAATAATTTTCCTTCATTGCTTTCTGCGATTTCAAGCAGATGATCAAGCAATAGCGATTCATTAAATGTTGAAGCAACTTCAGCAAGGAAAATAGAATAATTTGCATAAGGATACGGCTGTGATTCACCTGTATAGTACGAGTGCATATTATGCCCCATCTCGTGTGTGAGGGTAAAAACATCATTTAAAAGATCGGTCCAATTCAATAACACATACGGATGCACTCCATAAGTTGTACCGGATGAATAAGCACCGCTTCTTTTCCCCTTGGTCTCATAGACATCAATCCACCTGTTATTAAAAGCCTTATTTAGCGAAGATAAATAATCACCACCCATAATCTTTAAAGAGTTTAGTACAATACTCAATCCATCTTCATAGGTATAACTTTTTTCATTATCAGAATTGAAAACTGTAACATAAACGTCATAGGGATACAACTTATCTATCCCAAGTAATCTTTTCTTTAATGAAGCCCATCGATGCATTGGTTGAAGATTTTTGTTTGCAGATTCTATTAGATTGCTATAAACAGAATCTGGGATATTGTTTTTATGCAATGCTGCTTCGAGAGCAGAGTTATAATTCCTTGCCCGGGCATTAAAAATATTTGTTTTTAAATTTCCATTAAATAAAACTGTAAAGGTATTAATATAGTTTTTGTATGATTCCAGATACGCTTTGAAGACTCTTGCTCTGTAATTTCGATCTTTAGAATACATTGCTGAGTAAAATCTTCCATGGGATAACTCAACAACATCCCCATGGTCATCTTTAATAAATGGTAACTTTAAATCTGCATTTGTAAAGATTGAAAATGTATTGTACGGAGTCTGTGCCAGCTCAGAAGCCATAGCTAGAATTTTTTCTTCTGGATTTGAAAGTGTGTGCTCTTTTGAGCGCAGGAGGTCCTCAATATAATGTTTATAAATTTTTAATTCTTTATTTGATTCAATCATTCCTAATAAAATTTCAGTTGGAATTTTTAATAGTTCCGGCCGAATAAAGGAATTTGAAGCACCAACTTTAGAGTAAAGTGATTTGACCCGATCATCCATTGAATTAAATTTGCTCACCCTTAAATCACTATCTTTTGAAAGCATAGAATACAGATATAGTCGCTCTAGCTTAATACTTATTTCATCATGAAACTTTAAGCAGGCTAACAAATTTTCTGCATTCACAGCAAGTTTACCTTCGTACTTTTTGTATTCTGATAGCTTCCCGTTTACCCAACTGAAATCGTTCTCCCATTCTTCATCAATTTCATAAATGTCAGTCAAATCCCATTTATAATTATCGGTAATCTCCATCCTTTCAGGGATAACTTTATTTTCAGTAGCAACCTGATGTAGTTTATTATCAAATATATTACGAAAAGTCATATTAAGTTTCTTTGTTCTCTAAATGATAAAAAAGAATTGATGATACGGCAATGCAAGATAAGAAAATTTACCATTATTTATGGCGTTGTTTAAACTGTCTAGAGGGTTTTTCTGAACTCGACTTTAATTTTACCACTAAAATTTTCTGTTCTTATGTTAATGGTTTTTAATACATACCCATCTAACAAATCGCTGTGATATGATACATCCTCGGCTACAAAATACCTGAACCTTTCCAGTTCGTCAAAATCTTCCACAGCAATACTTATGTATCCTGATTCGTAGTCCACCAAAGTAACATTGAAACGAGTTCGGAAAGAGCTGAAATAAGCAGGGACAGATAAATTCATTGAAAAATCCTGTGCATTCAAAAGGAATGTATAAGAATTCCGCTCATTAATCTGAACGGGTTCGTTAACATTTTCAACAAAATTATAGGGTTCTATTACCTCCTCACGACATGAGATAAAAATAATTAATATGCTTGATAACAATATTATCTTGTCCAATTCAATCTCCTGATTGATAATTTTATCCGAAGGAAATAAATTCTGGAGGCATGTTAAAAATTATGAATTAAAATATCAACCCTGACTTTTGGTATTTGTTACTCTATTATCCGAATATAGCTCTTGATGCTTTCAATTTCCTGGTAAAAGTTTTATGATTTCCTAATTTGTTAAGTAACCTGTCTCCATAACATCTTCAATTTATTCTTCTTAAATCCAGTCAAACCAATTATTTTCAAAATTTTTATTTATCATAATTGTTACATCGTAAATAATCGTATTTCCAAATGCCTTTGTAAATTAATTATGGATTGGCCCAGGCAGGAAAAATGTCCAGTTTAAAAATCTGGCTCCCTAAAAAATAAACCAGCAGAGTTACAATAATCACTCCAATAATATTCAAAGCAAACCCAGTTTTCGCCATTTCGGAAATACGAATCCTTCCACTTGCAAAAATGATTGTATTCGGTGGTGTAGCAACGGGAAGCATGAATGCCATAGAAGCAGAGATTGTAACTGTAAGCATTAGAAGTAGAGGATTTAGTCCCATAGCAACAGATACAGATGCAACAATTGGAAGAATCATTTGAATGACAGCCGTATTTGAAGTTAGTTCTGTTAGGAAACTTATTGTTAGGGCGCTTATCAGAATTATAAACACCGGAGAGACTGTCTGTAATCCTGTTAGCTGTCGTCCAATAAAATCCGATAATCCTGTAGATGAAAAACCTTTTGCCAGTGCGAAACCCCCTCCGAATAAAAGAATTATTCCCCAGGGAACTTTATTAAAAGAATTAGAATCAAGTAGTGCTCTCTGTTGAGATTTTGAGGGAATCAGAAACAGAAGAGTAGCCATCGCAATTGCTACTGTTCCGTCATTAATGAACTCAGAAGTTGGAAGCAGATTTGACCAACCTGGTATGGCTAAAATACCAAACTCAATATCAGTCCTGAAAATCCACAATAATGCAGTTAAGCAAAAAACTAAACTGACCGCCTTTTCTTCAAAAGAAAATTTTCCTAATGATATATATTCGCTCTTTATAAAATTCTGGTCAAGTTTTATTTCCTTATCAACTTTGAACCAAACCTTAGTAAGAATTATGCTTACAGCGAAAAGCATTAAAATGGAGATTGGTAATGATAACAGCATCCAGTTACTAAATGATATTTCAGGAGCCTTGGGAAAAAGAATAGTTAACATTTTAACCATCACCAGATTAGGCGGCGTACCAATGATAGTAGCTACTCCTCCAAGTGTGCAGGAATATGCTATTGATAAAAATAATATAACAGAAAAATTGTGAATTTTTTTCTCACCAAATTCATGCTCGAGTTTTTGAACTACAGCCAGACCAATAGGAAGCAGCATCAATGCGGTAGCAGTATTTGAAATCCACATTGAAAGAAAAGCTCCGGAAATAATAAAACCAATAACAATTGATGTTGGGCTTCCGCCAAGAATGGTTATTATTTTTAAAGCGATTCTTTTATGGAGTGACCACTCTTCCATTGCAATTGCAATTAAAAAACCACCGAGGAAGAGAAAAATTATTGAGTTTATATAAGAAGATGCTATCTCATCAGCCGGCAATATTCCACTTATAGGGAAGAATATTAATGGGACTAGAGAAGTAACAGCTAAAGGTATTGCTTCAGTAATCCAAAGGATAGCCATCAAAATTGCAATCGCAGCCATAGTATTAATCTGAGGTTTAACTGGATCAAATTCCCCGATTAAAATCACACTACAAAATGCAGCTACACCTAAAATCAGTCCAGTCTTTTTTCTGGTTTCCATAAAATTGAAAATTCACTTTAATTCAAAATAGTTATTAATATTAATAGAAGAAATTATTAATAAGAGAATGTATGGAGTATTTTCGGCCTGCGTTGCTTTCTTTAATAATTTAAGCTAAGTTTGCCGAAATTTTATTTAATTACTACTACTGAGTGAAGACAAGTAAAAACACAACTATATTTTATCGCTTAGCCTACCCGATTATAAGCATAGTATTTTTATCCGCACTTCTTTGGGATTGGACCAAGTGCTCTGACCCTCAGAATAATGTCCCATCTGAGCAAATTATAGAGCCTGATGTAAATGCTTTTGGTTTTTATTCTGATTCTTTAGACCAACAATCCTTTTTAGTGCAAAGAAATGAAACACTTTCAGATATCCTGTTAAATCTTGGGATACCTGGTGACAGCATCATTAGGATTGTAAACAGATCAAGGGATGTTTTAGACGTAAGAAGAATAATTACCGGTAACACATACCATGCCTTTACAAAACAAGATTCGTTGAACTCTCTCGCCTACTTTGTTTATGAAAAGAGTCCGGTAAATTTTGTTGTTGTTGAATTGAATGATTCCGTAAATGTTTATGAAAACGCAAAAGAAATAACAATAAGAGAAAATCAAAAATCGGCTGTTATAGACAATTCACTGTATGTCTCTTTAGTACAATCAGAAGCTTCGCCTGAGCTCGCGATTAAACTTTCTCAAATCTTTGCCTGGCAAATAGATTTTTATCATTTGCAGCAAGGAGACAACTTTAAAGTCATTTATGAAGAGATGTACGTTGATGATAATTTTTTTGGCATAGGTAAAATTAAAGCAGCGTATTTTAGTCACAACGGAAAAGACTTTTATGCAATCCCTTTTGTACAGGATAGTGTATTTCAGTATTTTGACGAAAATGGAAATAGTCTACGCAAAGCTTTTCTGAAGGCTCCATTAGAATTTGGCAGAATAAGTTCAAGATACAGCAAGAGCAGGCTACATCCTGTACTAAAAACCCGCAGACCTCACCTTGGGGTTGATTATGCGGCACCGGTTGGAACTCCCGTTCGTTCTACAGGAGACGGAGTTGTTATTAACTCAGGATATAGTGGCGGCAATGGAAAATTTGTAAAGATCAGACATAATTCTGTTTACACAACAATGTATTTGCACCTCTCACGTTTCGCAAAGGGATTAAAGAAAGGCAGTAATGTTAAGCAGGGCGAAGTTATTGGTTATGTTGGAAGTTCCGGGCTATCGACTGGACCACACCTTGATTACAGATTTTATATAAATGGGCACCCTGTGGATCCGTTGAAAGTTGAAGTTCCTCCTTCCCACCCGGTAAAAGAAGAATTAAAATCTGAATTTGAGAAACAGAAGACTATCGTCATCGATCAGTTAAATAACATGGATATAATTCTGGCTGAGCAACCGGTTTAGTTAATATTTGAGTCGCTATCCAGTAATAATTAACTGTTTTCTATCAAAACGCAAAATATAGGCTTCATATTTTCAGTAAAGAGGTTATATTTCACACCGTTTTATTAATAATTACTTTCATCTTTATCTTTTGATCTTTTTGCAGAATAAAATTAAAATATAAAAAGTGTATGAATGACAAAAACATAAAGCAAGAATCCGGTTCCAAAACAAAAAAGTTTTTATTTTGGAATCAGAAGGAAAGAAAAAAACCTGAAACTTTTACAGAAAAAGTTATCGAGTTTTTCAGACAGCTCTTCTGGGCGGCGATAGCTGCATTCTTTATAATTACATTTATTATTCAAAATACCAGGATCCCAACCGGCTCAATGGAGGACACCATACTTGTTGGTGATTTTGTGCTTGTGAATAAATTTATTTATGGTTCATCTTCACCAAAATATATCCCATTCACTGAAATTGAATTACCATTTTTCCGTTTACCTGCCTTTAAGGAACCTAAGGCTAAAGATATAGTTGTATTCGAGTACCCCGGAGACCGCGATCAATTATTTGCCTCTGAAAAAGGAGTGAACTATGTTAAAAGATGTATCGGAACTCCAGGTGATACTATTGAGATAAAAGATAAAGTAGTTTTTATAAATGGTGAAGAATTCTGGAGACCATCATTTATTAAATATTATAAAGGAAGATACGGCAATTATTTAAAACCGGTACCAAAAGGAGTTGCAGAACCAAGGATCTTTCCAAAGGGAATGCAGTGGAATGAAGATAATTACGGTCCGCTGGTAATTCCGAGAAAAGGTTCTACTCTTCCACTGAACAGATATAATGTTGAGCAATGGCGTACAATAATAGACCGTGAATATGGTGAAAGGGTTGTTGACTTTAAAAATGGTGTTGTCACAATTAAGGGTGTTCCTGTATCATCTTATACATTTAAAAAAGACTATTACTTTATGATGGGCGATAACCGAGACGACAGTTTAGACAGCCGATTCTGGGGACTTGTAGCAAGAGATATGGTTGTTGGTGAAGCCTTTATTATTTTGTTTTCCTGGGATAGAGATATTCCATTTTCACAACTCTTCAAGCTGCTTGGTTCTATTAGACTGGACCGAGTTCTATTACTACTACATTAAAATAAAAAAGGCTGCCTTCTCTGGCAGCCTTTAATTATTCACTAAATCTTAATCTTACAAACCAATTCTAAAGCCTGCGTTGAATGAGACAGGTAATCCTACATATACTTCAGCCGAACTTGCTGAATGTGATTTATAGTATTCTCCGTTTATCTTGTATCCATTAAAAGAACTATTATCAGTTGCATCTTCAACATATAATTCATTTAATATATTGAATACATGACCGAATACGCTTACATCTAAGCCGGCCACTTGTCCAGGTATTCTGTAAAGAAAATGCAAATCAAATATACTATAAGAAGGAATTTGCCATACCTGAGCTCGGTCATCCTGATCATTTCTGCTAAAAGGATCAAAGTCAGCATAATAGCTGTCGTAATATCTCCAAACTAGTTGAGTATGTAATCCAGTAGGGAAGAATACTGTAGCCGAAGCAACCAACTGTGTTTGTGGGGCATCACCAACTTTTAAGTCCTTGATGTAATAATTATATTCCTCGGTAGAATTAGGATCGGAAAAGTCTGGTATGTATGATCCACTGACATCGTCTGTATACGTCCAGAATCCCTTACTGAATGCTACGTCAAATCTAAAATACCTTACAGGTTGATAAGCAGCTTCTAATTCTACACCAGCAAAAGTCGAATTAATTCCATCTAATCTAACTAAACCGTCAGTACCATCTGCATTACGGACGTTGATACTTTGAGCACGGTCGGACCAGAGTGTGTAGTATCCATTAAGCTTAAAAGTGAGTTGATTTTGTAGAAGTCTTGAATTGACTCCAAGTTCAAATGATACAAATTTTTCATTCTTGGGGTCGTCTACTTTGGTACCATTTACATCGTTAATGACCTGATCAAAAATAGGAACTTTAGAAACATAACCTGCATTAGCAAAAATATCCCATTCATCAGTTGCTCTGTAGCTGGCACCACCCTTAAACTGGTAACCACCTATGTTCCCGGTCTCCAGAGTCAATTCACCACTACCCGATGAAGCCATTTTAAAATGATCTGTATAATCATAACTAATTACAGAATATCCTGCAGTACCATAAAGTGTGTATTTGGGTTGAGTATATTCTGCTTGCACATAGCCACCGAGCCAGTTGACTTTATTTGTATTATTATAATCTATTCTGTCACCAAGACTCTTGTAATAGGCTGTGCCACCCTCAAATTCATTTCCAGTAAAGTAATAGTAATCATTTCCTAACAAATCTCGTACTTCCCTGTAGTGTTCAATTGATGCGATTCTCCAATCAACACCAAATGAGGTGTTTAGATGTTCAGAGGCTTTCCAGAATGCTTTAGCTATTGCACCATAAGTCCATTGTTTGTTTACGCTGTTTCTCAGAATGCCACCGCGATTCGGATTACCGCTAATATTATTAGAAACGATATATTGTGTTGGACCATTTCCAAAATCAATAGTATCTATATGAGTTATATTTCTTGCAATAGTTGCATCCCAGTTAACAACTCTCTGTAATAAGTCTGTATTGTAAACTAAACTTCCAAATGTTCCAGTGCCACCACCCAAACCACCTGAATAATAAACAGTAGTATATAAACTCCAATCTTTTGCTAACTGGGAATACCAGTTAAGATTAACGATCGGTTTGTGATAGTAGTTTACACTTTCATTTATATAAGAAAGATCGTATCGTTGATTCACATCATTATTCCAGTAAGATCTTTGCCATTGCATACCCGTGTAAGAAGAATTGACTCCGGCCCAGTTTGAATTATAAAGAACACCTTGTTCTCTTAACTTTTTATCATTGAGTGCGGATTGAGGATAATCCAACTCTCTTGCAAGCTGATGGCTGAAAGTAGCAACATTTAATCTCCATCGTCTTTGGCCATGATTTTGAGGTGCACCCATAGCATAAAATTCTACTCTGTTATTAGTATTAATCTGATATGCAGCACCCATATAATAAGCCCACGCATCTGTCCATGTTTTATCTGCATGACCATTTCCAACTTTGCGAACGCCACCCATACTTAAGGCAAATTTCTCATCTATTAATCCTGTATTTGCATACAAAGTGTTTTTACTAAATCCGGCAGTTCCAACCTCATTCTGATACATTACACCAGCTTTTTGTTGCGTTGGATCTGTAATGATATTTACAGTACCACCAATAGATGGGGTTGCAAGGTTAGTAGCGCTTAAACCTCTTTGAATCTGGATTGAAGAAGTAACATCTCCTAAACCATCCCAGTTAGACCAGTAAACCCAGCCGTTTTCCATATCATTAATTGGAATACCATTGATCATAATTGCAACGTTTCTCTGTGTAAAACCACGGACGTTTACCCTTGCATCTCCAGCACCTCCACCATTGTTAGTTGCAAATACGGAAGGAGTAGAGTTCCAAACCAGAGGAATATCCCTGGAGCCAAGATTGAATTGAATTTGTTTCTTACCAATATCAGTAAATGCAACCGGTGTTTCCCTTTCTTTTGCTCTATCAGAAATTACCGTTACATTAAGAGTAAACTGGTACTCTTTAAGATTAAAGTTCAGGGTCATATCACCGTTTACTTCAATATCCTGCTCAACTTTTTCATAGCCGATATAGCTGCAGGTTATGGTATAAGAACCTGATTTAGCAGTAATGGAATAATTTCCATTTGCATCTGAGGCTGCACCCCAGGATGTTCCTGTTAGAAAAATATTAGCGCCGATGAGCGCCTCTCCGTTTGTTCCATCAATTACTTTACCCGTTATTTTATATGTTTGGGCAAAGGTTGTAAATGAAAGAAGGAGAATGAATGTGACAATGAAGGTATAGATTTTACTCATATAGCTTCTCCTTTTTTTGATTGTGAATTAGATTTGTATTTAGTTAAGAAATGAAAGTGGAAATTCAATATTACCCTCAACTTATTCTTCCCACCCAGAATGAAAAAGTTATTAATTAGAACAATCAAATATTTGGTATATTCGTGATGAATTCAAGTGGTTTAACAAAAATTAATATTTATTTAATAAGAACTTTCAAAAATTCTCTTTTTTTTAAGTTTTTTGACCATTTCTAGTATAAAAATTTTTACGAAATAATATTATGAATTTGCTAAATATTCCTTATGAAAAATACTCGCTGCAGAATGGACTTGAGATAATTCTTAATAAAATTACAAATTTTCCACTGGTCGCAGTGAACTTATGGTACAAAGTAGGCTCTTCAAATGAAGTGAAAGGCAAAACAGGACTTGCCCATCTTTTCGAACATATGATGTTCCAGGGTTCAAAGAATATACCTAAGGAAATGCATTTCAGGTATATTCAGGAGGCAGGTGGTTCTTTGAACGCTTCTACAAGTTTCGACAGAACAAATTATTTTGAAAAGCTCCCTTCCAATGAGCTTGAGCTACCACTTTGGCTTGAATCTGACCGAATGGGATTTTTCCTCGATGCACTCGACCAGGTAAAACTGGATAATCAGAAAAGTGTTGTGCTTAATGAGAGACTCGAGAGATATGACAACCAACCTTACGGTTTAGCCTGGGAAAAATTAATTTCGAACCTTTACCCGAGTGAACACCCTTATAATTGGCCGACAATTGGTTTTTATAATGACATAGAAAGCTATACTGTTGAGGATGTACGATCATTTTTCCAGCAGTATTATTCGCCTGCAAATTCAACTATGGTTATTGCCGGAAACTTTGATGTTGACAGAACCAAATCACTGATTGAAAAATATTTTAGTGAAATTAAAAACAACGGAAAACCCCGGGAGATAGTGACTGAGTTTCCCCGACTTAAAGAAAATAAGATGATTGAATTTGAGGATAAGGTAAATCTTGAAAGATTATACCTTGCCTGGCATTCTCCGAAAGCATTTGATGATGACGATTCAGCTATGGATGTTTTAGCGGATGTATTAACCGGTTCAAAAAACGCCAGGCTAACCCGAAAACTTATATATGATCTTGAAATTGCTCAGGATGTAAATGCTATGCAATTCTCAGGTAAATATGGTGGACATTTTATGATAGTTACTACGGCTAAACCGGGTAAATCTCTGGACGAGATTAAGAAAATTATTTTCGATGAAGTTTCTTTACTTGAAGAAAAAAATATTTCGTCAAAGGAACTGGAAAGATCAAAGAATATAATTAAATCTAATTTTATCTATTCCCTGCAGAATATTGATACTATCGCTGACCTGATGAATCTGTACAATTTTTATCTGGGAGAGCCAAATTCTTTCAATTATGATCTTAAAAGATATACAAGCTTAAATAAGATAAATATACAGCACGTTGCAAAAAAATATCTGCAAGAAAAATTTATAGAGCTTAGAATTGTTCCGGAGAGAAAAAATGCAAATTAATCGTACCATTCAACCTCAAACCTCGGGAGAAATAAAGTTCAGCCTTCCTACGATCGCTTTTAGGGAACTGGACAACGGTTTAAAAATATTTTCTAGCGAAAAGAATGATCTTCCAATTGTGAGAATGACATTTATAGTAAACAGCGGAAGTAGGTTTGATCC
>JBATIA010000376.1:0-2012 GCA_049667415.1 Ignavibacteriaceae bacterium | reverse complement strand
AGCAGGTTCAGAAAAGATAAAGAGCATCAGAACATTGCGAACTATGCTTTGAACCGCTGGTATAACTTCTGGTCAGCGCAGGCAGTTGAAAAAATTTTCTGCTCACTGCCAAATGTTAAACCCGCGTTAGATGAAAAGGACAGGCTTGTTGACTTTACAATTAATGGAGTAACCTTCGATCACAAGACTTCAATTTTCCCTAAAAATTTTCTCTATCCAATTGAGGAAGCAATAAAAAAAACTGATGAATTAATTCTCTGGCTTTACAAGCATCAATCGCAGCAGCAAAGGAAACATTTAAAGAACAGGTTATTCATTGTACTTTATTCTTCAAAGGGCGAGCATTGGAAACTAAAGGCTGAAATTTCCTGGCTGAAAGAAAGAATAGAAAAATATATGGCAGGTTTTAACCCACACTATCTTTTAAAATTTCCACTCGAAAAAAATCAAGAAACTCTGGCAGATGTAATCTGGGCTACTAAAACTTAATTTACCTGTTATACCAAAATATTTACTTAGGCAAACATAAAATTTGTTTAAAGTTTGCCTCGTTTTGATCGAATGGTTATATTAAAACTGACCTGTGAGAAAACTACTCACCTTCATTAACCACCTTTACCAAAAAATATTTCTAAGGAGGCACTATGTCGACAGTTAAATTACTGTTTGCACTTTTAAGTTTTTTTTTCATTTCGATTACTCTTTCTCAACCACTTAACAACAGTTTCGAAAACTGGGCAAGTGGTGCACCAGTCGACTGGTTTACAAGCAGTCCGATGGCAGTAACTCAAACAGGAACTGCTCACAGTGGCTCATCAGCTGCAAAAATGGAAGTTATTGATCTTGGCGGTTTTGCTTTCATACCCATTATGCAATCGCTTACATCAACATTCGGTGGTCATCCAGTTTCTGAGAAACATGGTAGTCTGCAGGGTTGGTACCAATCAATGCCTTTAAGTAATGATGTATTAACAATTGCTGTAGCAATGCTTGATGGACAATCAAATCCCATTGGAGCCGGTGCATTAATAATTCCGGGAACAATAACCAGCTGGTCTCAATTTACTGTTCCAATTTTTTATAATCCAGGTTCCCCTAACCCGGAAACTACTATTATCACCCTTGCTGTCGTAGATACTTCGGGGTCTGGTGAGTCAGGCACAATAGGTTCAATGGCTTATGTGGATCAACTTTCTTTTTCCGGTCCCTCTGATGTAAAACAGATCAACACATTACCTCAGGATTTCAACTTGAGTCAAAACTTTCCAAACCCTTTTAACCCTTCCACGAAAATTGAATACAGCATTCCCGAAGCTTCGTTTGTTCAATTAAAAGTTTATGACATTCTTGGGAATGAAGTTGCAACTCTTGTGAACGAAGAACAATCTGCGGGAACTTACAGAGCAGAATTTAACGGAGAAGGATTAGCAAGTGGATTATATATTGCTCAATTAACGGCAGCGAACTATACTCAAACTATAAAAATGAGTTTGTTAAAGTAATTTCATCTTCAACTTAATTTAAGGAGACAAATAAATGCTAATACTAAATTTACTGATTACCATCTCATCAGCTGTGATACTTTTGTTTATTTCAGCCAATGCACAAAGTATTCCAACAAAACTTACAGATTCATTTTGGCAAGAAAATGAAAATAATAAAATTGTTGAACAAGATGAATTAACACAAGCTGCCCAGTGGCATCAAAAAACTAATCTGCCATTTTCAAGGTACTACGGCGCATCACACACTGATGGAGATAACCTGGTTATATCAGGAGGCGACATTACTGGTGGTGGTGTAGGAACCAGCGATGTTACTACTTATAATATTGAAACAAATACATTCGGCTCACTACCAAATCTTCCGCTTGAATTAAGATTGCATGTATCTCTCAAATACAATCACAGTTATCGATTTATTGGCGGATTTACGAATAGTAGTAATAACGCTCTGTCTCTTCAATATAGATATGACATTGGCACCCAACAATATTCAATCAGCACACCTTT
>JBATIA010000375.1:0-3017 GCA_049667415.1 Ignavibacteriaceae bacterium | reverse complement strand
CCTGTAAACACAGAATATACTCTTATAGAAAAAGATACAACTATTGGCATATATCCTTTGCTGTTCGAATATCTGGGAACAAGATTGCAGGATGAAACAATACAAACAGTTCTTGGCAGCTTTAACTGCAAAAAGTTTCTTACACAATGGAGGGTCTCCTACAGACTCCTTCCGCCTCCATTTCCACCAGTTGAATTAATTACTACAAATGATTCTATCTGGATTGCACCTGACAACTGGATCGTTCAGGATATTATTCCATCTAATCCAATTGATTTATCACTGCTTGGTATCGACCCTTTCTTTATACCAGGAGTTGAAACAAAACTAACTGATGAAATTGTATCGGTTGAAAATGAGGAACTTGTACCGAATGAATTTGCTCTGGAGCAGAATTATCCCAATCCATTTAATCCTTCGACAAGGATAAGATTTAATATCCCGTCAGATGTCAAAGGTCAAAGGTCAAATGTGGTACTAAAGGTTTATGATTTATTGGGTAACGAAGTTGCATTACTAGTTAACGAAGATAAACCTGCCGGCACTTATAATGTAGATTTTGATGCAAGCAATCTACCATCAGGAGTATATTTCTATCAGCTAAAGGCAGGCCCATTCATCGAAACCAAGAAAATGATTCTTCTTAAATAGATAAAGTGTCACCTACCTAATGTTATGCAGGGAAGAGTGAATTTAGTTGAGCCCCGAATATTTCGGGGCTTTTTAATTGCCATCCAAGAACAGTTGCTGGATTGTCACCTGAAATGTTAGCAAATTAAAGTTAGGTTTTCTACTCCTTTGGAGAAACGTGTTGAATACCGTTACTCTTAAATTCTCTCCTTAATATTGTGCTTCCCCCAAGGCGTAGAGTATAGTGTAACCCATTAAAGGGATATACTGCTATACTTCTTGATTTCCTTTGATGAAAATTATTTTTCATAAATTTTTTAGGAGGGAAAAATGAAAACTCTGCAATTATTTATTTTCAGTTTTTTTACACTTTCAATAATTTCCAACGCACAAACTGTTATTCCACCTGGTGATGTCAGCGGTACCTGGGCAATAGGTGGTTCTCCATATGAAATTCAGGGAGAAATAACAATACCAGATGGTTTAACACTTACAATTGAACCGGGAGTAACGGTTGAGTTTCAGGGGCATTATAAATTAAATGTTCAAGGTAGACTGTTTGCTATTGGTACTGAAAACGATACTATCGTCTTTACATTAAATGATACTACGGGATTTCACGATCCAAATATCCCGGATGGAGGCTGGGCTGGGATAAGGTTTATAAATGTTTTTTCTTTGATTGATTCTTCAAGCATCATCTACTGTAAAATTGAATATGGAAAAGCTTTAGGCTTCTGGCCGGATAATACAGGTGGAGCTATTTGTGTCGACGGTTTTGATAAACTTACCATCGCCAATTGTTTAATTACAAATAATATTGCAAGCGTAACAGACGGGAGTGGAGGTGGTATTGCACTTTGGAATTCCAGCCCTGTGATAATTGATAATTTTATAACGAACAATATTGCTCAATTTGGTGGGGGGGTCCAATGCTATGAGTCAAGTCCCCTGATTGAAAATAATTTTTTAGAATTTAATAGCGCTCAATCAGGTGGTGGAATTGTTTGTAATGAATATTCTAATCCTACCATTATAAATACAAATATAGAAAATAATACTGCAATTAATAATGGTGGTGGAATTGTGTGTTGGAATAATTGTAGTCTTGTTCTTGATAATGCAATGATCTATAATAATTCAGCTACTGGTAATGGTGGTGGAGGTATTTCAACCCATAATTGTAATTTACAAATCGATAATTGTACATTTATTGAAAATGATGTATATGGGGCAGGCGGTGCTATTTCTTTTAGCGCGGATACGTCCTATACAGGCCTACCGTATCAAGTAGCAATCACTAATACCAGCTTTCTGGAAAATACTGCTTATTCAAGAGCTGGGGTATTTATTAACAATTGGGGATCGACCCCATTAATTATAGATGTAACTATTGATAAGTGTGAATTCTTAAACAATGTTTCGGACCACTACACTGGTTTAAGTGTTTATAACAGTAGTATCTCGATATCGAATAGTGTTTTCTCCGGTAACACTGCAGTTACTTATACTGCAGCTGCAGGATTCTCAAGTGGTTGTATTGGAACTATATCTAACTGTCTGTTTGCTTCAAATGTTGCATCTACGGGGGGTGGGGGTTGGAATTCAGGAGGCTTAACCGTTTGGACTGATGTAAATGCAGACATTATGAATTGCACTTTCGTTAATAATTCTGCTGAATATGGTGCAGGACTGACAGTGGGCAGCGGTGGAACCGCCACACTTACTAACTGTATTTTTTGGGGTAATAGCGACGATCAAATTGCTTTAGATACATATAACAATAATGGAGGGACACTATTTGTAAATTATTGTGATATTCAGGGCGGTGAGGATTCTGTTAATGTGATTGATCCATTATTATCTACTCTTAACTGGGGAATTGGAAATAAAGATGTAGACCCAGCGTTTGAAAATTCAGGAATCGGTGATTATCATTTGCAGGATACAAGTCCCTGTATCGGCGCAGCTATTGATTCGATGGAGATCAACGGAAATATGTGTTATTGTCCGCTTTTTGACATTGAGGGAAATCCTCGTCCCGATCCACCCGGTTCAATGCCAGACATTGGAGCTTGTGAATCTCCATTAGCAAACCCTGTTGGTGTTGAAGAAGATCTATCTGTAAATCCAACTGAGTATGCTCTTTCTCAGAACTATCCCAATCCTTTTAACCCAACTACAACAATAAAATATTCTGTTCCCAAATTAAGTTTTGTAACCATTAAAATTTACGATGTATTGGGAAGTGAAATAACAACACTTGTTAATGAAGAAAAACCAATTGGAAGTTATGAGGTTGAGTTTGATGCGGACGGATTAACAAGCGGAGTTTATTTTTACAGGTTGCAGGCAGGTTTTTTTGTTGAAACAAAGAAGATGGTGTT
>JBATIA010000374.1:0-4919 GCA_049667415.1 Ignavibacteriaceae bacterium | reverse complement strand
GGCTAAGTACGATAAACTCTGTCTCCATCTTTCAAAAACTGAAGTAGAAGAAAAACTGAAAACAGGTGTTCCATATGTAGTTAGACTAAATGTGCATCCGGATCAAAAAGTTTTTTTTTGATGATGTTATAAGAGAACGGGTAGAATTTGAAACCAATAACATTGACGACCAGGTACTATTAAAAAGTGACGGGTATCCAACTTATCATCTTGCAAATGTGGTGGACGATCACCTGATGGGAATTACTCATGTAATAAGAGGTGAAGAGTGGCTGTCTTCTACACCCAAGCATATTATCCTATATGATTATTTTGAATGGGAGAAACCCGTGTTCACACACCTCCCTCTCCTGCTTAATCCCGATAAGTCAAAATTAAGTAAACGACAGGGTGATGTTGCCGTTGAAGATTATAGGGATAAAGGATACCTGAAAGAAGCATTGATAAATTTTGTCGCATTATTAGGATGGAATTTTGGAGATGACAAAGAATATTATGACATGGATGAACTCATTGAAAAATTTTCGCTTGAACGAGTCCATAAGGCCGGAGCAATATTTAACCTGGAAAAATTAAATTGGCTGAATTATGAACATCTTCGAAGAAAACCTGATGCCGAGGTATTAAATATTTTGCGATCAGAAATTGAAAAATCTGAATATAAAAATGATGATTACCATGATGAATACCTTTTAAAAGTAATCAGTGCAATGAAAGAAAGAGTTACTTTCGTAAATGAGTATTTTACAAAAAGTCCTTATTTCTTCCAGGCACCTCATAGTTATGAAGATCAAAATCTTAAGAAACGGTGGAAGGATGATTCTGCTGTGTTACTCGGAAAATTAAAAGTGAATTTTGACAAACTACTGAACCCTTCAAAAGAAGATTTTGAAAAAGCTCTAGACGATACTGCCACTAATCTAAATGTGAATAAAGGAAAACTGATTCATCCTTTGAGAATAGCTGTATCAGGCGTTGGTGAAGGTCCGGGTGTTTATGATATTATTACGGTTATTGGAAAGGAAGAAACTATCTCAAGGATTAATGTTGCACTTCAAAAATTAAGTTAAAAATTAAATTGAATTTTTATGAGTAACGAAGACATTAATAAAGAAAGTAAAAAACAGTCGAATTTTATACGCGAAATTATCGATGAAGACTTACGCACAAGCAAGCACAATGGAAGAGTGCATACCCGTTTCCCCCCTGAACCGAACGGATATCTTCATATTGGACATGCAAAATCTATTTGTTTGAATTTTGGACTTGCAGAAGATTATCAAGGGTTGTGCAACCTTCGTTTTGATGATACTAATCCCACAAAAGAAGAACAAGAATATGTTGATTCGATAAAAGAAGATGTACGATGGCTTGGTTTTGATTGGAACGACCGGGAATATTATGCTTCTGATTATTTTGATCAGCTTTACGAATATGCAATCAAGCTGATTGAAAAAGGAAAAGCATACGTTGATTCCCTTAATGCCGACCTGATAAGAGAGCATAGAGGAACACCAACCGAACCGGGAAAGGAAAGTCCGTTCAGAAATCGTTCTGTTGAAGAAAATATGGAATTGTTTCAAAAAATGAAAAAAGGGGAATTTAAGGAAGGAGAACATGTTCTGAGAGCTAAAATAGATATGGCTTCTCCTAATCTTAATATGAGGGATCCTGTCATGTATCGTATTCTTCACAAGTCACATCATAGGACAGGAAACAAATGGTGCATCTATCCCATGTATGATTGGGCACACGGACAATCAGATTCAATTGAAAGAATAACTCATTCTCTTTGCACATTAGAATTTGAAAACCATCGCCCGCTTTATGATTGGTTCATTAAAGAGTTGGAAATATTTCCACCCCGACAGATAGAATTTGCAAGACTTAATCTCAGCTACACAATAATGAGTAAAAGAAAGCTCTTATTACTTGTTGAACGAAAATATGTTGATGGCTGGGATGATCCCAGAATGCCTACAATATCTGGCTTACGAAGACGTGGTTTCACACCCCAATCAATCAGAAATTTTTCAGACAGAGTTGGAATTGCTAAACGTGAAAATACAATTGATTTTTCTTTACTGGAGTTCAGTGTTCGTGAGGATTTGAATAAGCACGCAAAAAGGGTGATGGCGGTTCTTAATCCGCTAAAGTTAGTTATTACTAATTATCCGGATGAGCAGATTGAAGAACTAGAGGCAATAAATAATCCTGAAGATCCTTTGATGGGAAAAAGAATGATTCCCTTTTCAAAAGAAATTTTTATAGATAGAGATGATTTCAGAGAGGTTCCTCCCCCAAAATTCCATCGACTATCTCCAGGGAAAGAAGTTCGTCTCCGTTATGCATATATAATCAGATGTGATGAAGTAATAATAGATGATAAATCAGGAGAAATTTTAGAATTAAGATGTACTTACTTTCCCGACACTAAAAGTGGTTCGGGTACAAGTTCAAAAAAAGCTAAAGGAACTATTCACTGGGTTTCCGCTGAGAATTATTTTGAAGCTGAAGTTAGGTTGTATGATAGACTATTTTCAGTTGAAGATCCTGAGAGTGAAGAAGGTAAAGAGTTTACTGATTTCCTGAATCCGAATTCTCTCCAATTATTGAAAAACTGTAAATTTGAACCCTCTATAAAAAATGCTTTGCCTGGTGAAAAGTTTCAATTTGAAAGGACAGGTTATTTTTGTGTAGACACTAAAAACAGTAGAGAAAATTCACCGGTGTTTAACAGGATTGTAACGTTAAGAGACTCTTGGGCTAAAATAGAACAGGCAGGTAAATAAAATAGGATGAGCTTATTTCCTGTTCTCAGGATCATTACCCTAAGACAAATTAGCTCATTAAAATTTGTTATTGAATTAACAGCGACCTACAAAAGTATATATCTTCAATAACCGTAAAATATTTTTGACTGCATCCCTATCGAAGGGATTTGGGATTTTACTAATATCCTTATATTCCTTTACAATCCCTGTAAATCTACCAAGGCTGTCTACCATACGTTGAATAATATTGCCGTTATCCTCGATATCGTAGTAACCCTCTTTACCAATAAAAGTTCTCATTTTTTCCCCAATATTAAAGATTATAGTTGAATGAAGTCGTCGTAATCATCAAGTTCAAGCTCATTCATGTTAATATGCTCGTAACCATTGTTATCGATTATTTCATAAATTTTTTCTTCATCCACACAATCAGGATCCAGACAAGGTTCGTCACCTGAAAGTATGGGCATTTCTTCATCATTGAAGAATGTTTCAAAGATTTGCTTTTGCTGTAAATGTTTATTCATTTCTCCTACCTTATATTTTTTTGAATCATAGATTTATTAGCCCAACTTTCATGCCAAACAGGTAATTCACTAATATTCTTCAGTTTGTTATAAAAAACCAATATTTCTTTTATTTCGTCAAGAATAAAAAGTTGTCAAGCATGTATTACTATGCAACCTCCATTAAAATATCATCATCATCCAGAAGAAATTACAATTTGATGAATTGCTTAGTGGCTGGAAACGACAGTTATTGTAATGCATTGCCTGATCGAATTTAGTTTTATAATTTTGCGAGGTCTATATTTAAGTGTAAATTCTTAATAATTTCTTGCCGAAGTGGCGGAATTGGTAGACGCGCTGGACTCAAAATCCAGTGAGGCTTACACCTTGTGCCGGTTCGAGTCCGGCCTTCGGTACTTAGATACCCATGAATGAAGTGGTTTGTTTTATAAGAGGTATAAATCAATTTTAAGTTATAAAAAAATATCTGCTATACTGATTACTAGCACATTTCTTGGAATACTAGTAAATTACTTCAACCCGGATGGTATTCCACTAATTAGAGAAAAGCTGGAATTGAGTTGGGTTTCTGATTCTCTCTTTCATAAAATTACTCAAGATTCAGATTCAACTAATGTAGATAAAACTAATACAATTTTGGAAAAGCCCGCCATTATTAATGAAAGTACTGAGTCTAGTAAAAAAGAATCAGAGAAAGAGCCAGATGAGAAAATAGTTCAACCAAAAGATCTGGTAACTACAAATAATCCTAAAGAAACTGAAGTCGTTGCTTTCACAGAACCCAAAGCCATTAAGTTAGAACAAGCTTATATTTTGTTTAGTAAGGGAGTTACTTTTGTTGATGCCAGAGATGAAAGCGAATACCTCGCTGGACACATTACTAGTTCAATTAACATTCCATTTGACGACTTTGATAATCATAAACAAAAACTTGATCTGCTATCTAAAGAAAAACCTTTGATATTATATTGTGCAGGTACGGATTGCGATTTAAGTATTCTTCTAGGGAATTTGTTATTTGAAATGGGCTATAAGCAGGTATATGTTTTTTTTGGTGGCTGGCAGGATTGGGTGAATGCTAATTATCCTGTTGAACATCCTTCTAAGTAAAACATGAATAATAAAATATTAAATAATAGATATTTGCTGCTTGCATCCAGACTTGTATTAGGATTTGTTTTCATTTATGCTTCGGTTACAAAAATATCCGATCCGGAAAGTTTTTCACAAGCAATATATAATTACAAACTTCTTCCACTTTTTCTGGTCAATATCCTGGCAATTATTTTACCCTGGATCGAATTAAGCGCTGGAGTTCTTCTGATTTTTGGAATTTCTGTTAAAGAAAATTCTGCTATTCTGAATGGATTGCTAATTATTTTTATCATTGCAATTGTTATAAGCTTGTTCAGAGGTTTGGATATTAACTGCGGTTGTTTCGGTACAGTGGATGGTTCAAAAGTAGGGTTGACAAAGATATTGGAAAATATTGGATTACTTATTCTTGGTTTTTTATTAATGAAGTTCGATTCAAATTTATTTTCGCTTTTAAATAAAACTAAAAATTAGGATTTACTTATCCTTTTTCTTTATACTCTCCATTGTATCTCTTAAT
>JBATIA010000373.1:0-1751 GCA_049667415.1 Ignavibacteriaceae bacterium | reverse complement strand
AAAACATTGAACACTTTCAAAGTTACAAAACCATTCTGAGGCAAACTGTACTCAATGGTTGTTGATGGATTGAACGGATTTGGATAATTCTGCTTCAGACTGAAGTCAATAGGAAGATTTAAATCCTCTATTTCCGTAACTCCGAGTAAAGTTTTTAAAATCCAGTTGCCCGGATCAAAATTTACCGAAGTTGGATTTCCCATTATGTCAAATTGGAAATTTTGATTCTGAGCATCATTTAAGAGAGTAACCATTGTATCGCCAAGCGAAGTATTGAATTTTACCTGCACCGGCATCGTAAAGTATTGTGGATTTGTGTTCACATTCTGATAAATATTTAAATTGATATGATAAATATCGCCGCTAACCAGAGACTTATTCCAACCAATTGTGTACTTTGGATAATTCTCACCATAGATCCATTCGTAAAAAAAGTAATCTAAATCCTTACCGGAAACATTTTCAGCAATGGCTTGAAAATCTTCAGTTACCGCAACCCCATACTTGAGGTTAGGATCATCAGAATAAGTTCGCATAATATCAAAGAATGTTGAATCGCCGACCACTCCTCTTAACATATGAAGTACGCAAGCTCCTTTTGCATATGAACGCGCGCCGTTAAAAATTTCCCATTCACTTGAGATATCCTGAACCCAGATCGATCCCTGCGCGTTCTTTGCCTGATTCATTTCAATGGCAATCTGTGAATTGTAAGCAGCTTTACCACTTTTTGCTTCGAGATAAACTGCTTCAGAGTAAGTTGCAAAGCCTTCGTTAAGCCAGATGTGATGCCAGTCTTTGCAGGTTATCATATCACCATACCACTGGTGAGCAAGTTCGTGAGATACTACACCCGTTCCCCAAAATCCCATCGACGTACAGGTTTGATGTTCCATTGCACCGCCCCATTCAAATTCTGCGTGTCCGTATTTTTCAATCAGAAATGGGTATTCACCATAACTTTCTGCAAACACTTCTATCATATTATCCGTCTCATCACAATACGGTTTTCTGGCATTGAAATTTTCCGGATAAATGAAGTGAGTAATTATCATCGAGTCTGTCGGGCTGTAATGATAGTAAGTGTTATATTGATAATAATCAGTAATCGCTAATGAGATAAGATAATTTGCAATTGTATAATGGTTCTTCCAATAATATGTGTGGGTTCCATTACCATTGTTGGTAATACTTTCCAGAGTTCCATTTGAAACGGGAATTAAATTATCGGCTACAGTAATCCACATATCCGATGAATCTGCTTTATCGGCAGGAGTATCTTTCTGCGGCCACCAATAAGGTCCGCTGTAAGCTTCGCTCAAAGATGAAATAACCGGTACACCGGCATGAGAGCTAAAATCAAATCCGCCGAAATTAGTCCCTCCGGGAACACCCTGGTAATAAACTTTAAGAGTGAATGGCTCATCCTGAACATAAGTATGATCTAATGTGATATTAATTTTGTTACTCACATGACTATACGAGGTAGAAGTTCCGTTTAGAACTACTGAATCGACGGTGAGTATACTCCTTAAATCCAAAAAGCAAGTGTTAAGAGCAATTGTATCCGTCTTGACTCCAATTGTAACATAACCTGTAAGATAATTTGGACTTGTTGTAATTGTTAAATCCAAACCATAATACGTAATGTCAATTTTTGAATCTCCCGGATATAGAATTTTAGACAGCTCAACTGACTTAGCATATCTCTCCCGCTCTCCTTTTATCCAGGGTTTGTATTCATTCTGTGC
>JBATIA010000372.1:0-2296 GCA_049667415.1 Ignavibacteriaceae bacterium | reverse complement strand
TTCATATCTCTGGTCATCAAATCAGTCGTCGCTTTTACCGGGTCCTTATCTTCAAAAAGAATCTTGTAAACTTCGTTTGTGATCGGGGTTTCAATTTTATTCTTAGCGGCTAATTGTTTTGCAGAACGGGTAGTTTCTACACCTTCGGCAACCTGTTCCATTGACTTTAAAATTTGTTTTAACTTTTTACCTTTTCCTATTTGCTCTCCCACAAATCTGTTACGGCTGTGTCTACTCATACATGTAACTATTAAATCTCCCATTCCTGAAAGACCTGCAAAAGTTTCGGGGCGAGCACCCATCGCCAAACCGAGTCTTGAAATTTCGGATACGCCACGAGTCATAATAGCGGCTTTGGTATTATCTCCAAAACCTGCACCGTCTATTATACCCGCACCAATTGCGATTATATTTTTAAATGCACCACCTAGCTCGACACCAAGAATATCTGTTGAAGCATAAATTCTAAAGTAAGAAGTCATAAATGCGGCCTGGATTGTCTTTGAAGTTTCTATATCAGCAGATGCAGCAACAACAGCAGTTGGCACTCTTTTACTGACTTCTTCAGCATGACTGGGACCAGAAATAACCCCGATTTGGTTCTCGTTTAGATGCGGAAAAACATCCTTAAGCATTTGAGACATGGTCATAAGCGAATTTTTCTCAATACCCTTTGATACACTCACCAGTATCGCATCTTCAATTCTGTTAAAGCTTATTTTTTTTACTACTCCTCTTAGAAATTGAGATGGAACAGCAAGAACTATAAGATTTTTATCGTCAGTCGATTCTTCAATATCCGGTGTGATGATTATTTCTTTGGGAATTTTTATCCCGGGCAGGTAGTCAGTGTTAATATGCTTTTTAATTAGTTCTTTGGCGTAACTTTTTTTGTACTCCCATAAAGTTACATTGTGCCCGTTGTAATGAAGTAATATTGCGAGGGTAGTTCCCCAGCCACCGGCGCCGAGAACCGAAATTTTCATTTAATTACTTTTAGATTTCTTCTGGGAATCCATGGCTTTGCCACGGAAACTTAATTTATTTTCGCTGCCGTTTATTATTCTAACCAGATTTTTTCGGTGAGTAAAAACAACCAGCACAGTAACACCAATAATAAACGGAAAGAGTGTAGCGTACCCTGGAATATCCACATGGAAAAAATTTTCTCTGATAAATAAAGTTGAAGGGACACTTATTGCAGCAATAATAGATCCCAGAGAAACATACCTGGAGACTAATACTACTAATGCAAAAATCCCAACAGCAATTAGCATGTCAATTGTTATTAACATCAAAAGCATACCAAGAGCAGTTGCGATTCCTTTTCCGCCTTTGAATCCGGCAAAGACTGTCCAGATATGTCCAATCACAGCAGACATTCCTGCAATTATTTGAACTAATGTAAAATCATCAAATGGAGAAACGTTTTCAAACGGTAAAGGACCATAAAATAATCTGGCAATCAGAACAACCGCGATAGAACCTTTTAAAGCATCTAAAAATATAACCAACAAACCATACTTCCAGCCTAAAACACGCATAACGTTTGTTCCGCCGGCGTTTCCACTGCCATGATCCCTGATATCGATTCCACGGGCCATCTTGCTTATAATAATACTATTTGGTATCGAACCTACCAGATATGAGAGTATTACTATAATTGCTAATAACAACATTTATTTACCATAAAATTATGTTTAAAACCTAAAGAATTAACTGCTAATAAACAACGAAAATTCATACCATAAAAAAATAGTTAAAATCAGCTTATTGGATGATACATTAATTAATGAGGTTCAGACTGATGTATAATTTTCCTGCACTTTTGCCCAAAAGTTTTTTTTTGAGACTGGTTTTGATATATTTGCGCCTCAAATTAAAGGAGTTGATATGGCTAAACAGCAATCATTTTCAGATAAATTAAAAAAGAAGAAAAAAAGCGACTTTATCACTGTAAAACTTATAAAATCTGTAAAAACTGGTAGTGGTAACTATAAATTCAACGAAAAGTTTGTGCAACTGGAGGATATCAATAAAATTTCAGATATCAAGTAATTTAGCAGGTATTATTAATTTTTATTGAAAACGAAGCAATGCGATGGATTTTAAAACTTTCTGTCGCGTTTTTTTATTAATGCCACTTTCTTAATCCTCTTGAAAAAGATTTAACGACCAGCTTCCTTCCAATTCAAGTAATTTCTGTTTTACTTCCAAACCACCACCATAACCTACAAGATTTCCATCTGACCCAATAACACGATGACAGGGGATTACTATTGGAAGTGGATTAGCT
>JBATIA010000371.1:0-1767 GCA_049667415.1 Ignavibacteriaceae bacterium | reverse complement strand
CATCAACACTAATTGACTATGGCGAAGCTCTGAAGGAATCATCGATGGCAAGAACTGTGAGTTTGCCTCTTGCAATTGGGGTCAGATTTATGGCAGAGGGTAAATTCAATTTAACCGGAGTGCAGATTCCTATTCACAAGCAGATTTACGAACCCGTTTTAAAGGAGCTTGAAACACTCGGAATAAAAATGGATGAAAAAAAATTCAAACTTAGTTAGTTGTTTGTATTAATTATAAATTATGAACCTGCACTGTATATTCGAATAATGAACTCAAAGAGGACTTGCAGATTATTCGGAAAGTTCTTAGAATTATGACGTCCTAAAAACAATATAAGGATATAACTACTTGCCGGGAGCGGCTCCTATTTGGAGCCGTTCCTGTTTTAAAGAAATCTATTAACAAGAACTAATTAGACTTAAACTAATTTTCAAATATATTTAATATGTTTAATTCATCATTTTAAGTATTTGTAATTTGAAACCCTGAAATGAATTCAGGGTGAAAATGGAAACAATGACTGGAAAGCTTTACATTGTTAGCACACCAATCGGAAACCTGAAAGATATTACTCTCCGGGCAATTGAAACATTAAATGAAGTTGATTTTATTCTTTGTGAAGACACTCGTGTTACATCAATTCTACTTAAACAGTATAATGTAATTAAACAATTGATCTCTTTTAATGCTGTAACCGAGATAAAAAAAATTCCTTTTATAATTGAACGACTGCTGAATGGGCAAAGCTATGCACTTGTTTCCGATTCTGGCACACCAGCTATTTCTGATCCTGGTATTCGGCTGGTATCCGAATCCATAAAAAACGGAATTCAGGTAATAACTATTCCCGGAGCAACAGCATTAATTGCCGCATTAACAATAAGTGGACTCCCTACCGATTCATTTGTCTTCGAAGGATTTCTTCCTCAGAAGAAAGGAAGACAGAAAAAATTAGAAGAACTAGGTGAAGAGGAAAGAACGATTGTCCTTTATGAATCATCTCACAGAATTGAAAAGTTGATTGATCAATTAATTGAATATTTTCCTGATAGATATGTAGTTGTCTGCCGCGAGCTTACTAAAAAGTTTGAAGAAAGCTGGCGTGGTTATCCTGCTGAGTTGAAAGAAAGTCTCAGTGATAAAATTGTTAAGGGAGAGTTTGTAGTCGTCATTGCTGATAAGGAGTGGAAAGTTTAATATATATTTTTATTACTCACTTAACAAATAGTTATAATCCTTCAGCACCGAATCTAAAAAATTTAATGGATGAAGATCTGAACTTACTCCTATCTTCTTTTCAATTGCATCTTTCGTTTTGTGTAAAATTTTTTCATACATCATTGCATCCGGTTGTTTATAATTAAGGTCGAGTACTTCTTTCACAATGGATATATCCTTATCATTCAATATACTCACTTGTGGAAACTTAACTTCATAATTAACAGGAGTGGAATGTAGGATGGTATCTTCAAGTCTTGCACCGGCTTTCAGCTTAACTACAGTTGTATTTGCTGCTATATCGCCTAACCTCTGCCCTTTTCCATTAATTAACATAGTTATCAACCCAACTGAACCGTAAGTAAAATAAATATCTATCGGGGCAATAATCCATCTTAAGAAATAGCTCCCGATTCCAGCCTGGCTTCCATCTAGTTTAACGACACGCATTTTCATTATCTTTTTACCAAAGGATTGACCGTTAAGAAAAGTTTCGCAAAGTAGATGATAAAAGAAAAGTGGTAAAAACAATACTACAAAATACGCCAC
>JBATIA010000370.1:0-9664 GCA_049667415.1 Ignavibacteriaceae bacterium | reverse complement strand
GGTGCCATAAAGCGGTAAAGGCTAACACCGCTTGCCCTTATTGCTGTAAGTTCGCTTAAGCTGGAGGCTTTACCTGCAGTAAATAGTGCACCAAAGAGCACAGCAACAGGTATTATCAGTTTTATAATTTCAGGGGTGAAGACTATGTAGTAGTGAATAATTTTTAGTGCGGGAACATTCTGGTCAATAAAGTCATCAAGATTTTCCATTGCATCAATAACCAGGAAAATTAAAATGAAAGCAAGCAACGCAAAGAAGACAGTCTGCAGAAATTGCTGGATCAAATATCTGTCAATAATTTTCATCTATCTCCTGTTTAAGCCTTAATCTTTTTGGCATAATCTTATTCAGTAAAGTAAATCTTATAGTAACGGTTTCCCGGTTTGTTTTAAAAGTAAGAATTATTCCAAGCAAGCCGAGCACAACATTTGCTGCCCACATCCCGATAAACGGCGAGAAGAAACCACGTTCAGCAAGTTTTTCGCCACCAATTAAAAACGCCCAATATATAAGAAAGAATAACAAGCTGATGCTTGCTGCAACACCGAATCCACCCTTCTTAACCATGACTCCCAGAGGTGCACCAATCAGCATAAAAATTATACAGGCAGCAGGGATTGCATATTTCTTATGAATTTCAACATCATATTTTTCAATTTCCCTTTCTGTCAAATCAATGCTTCTTACTTTAGAAATTACTACACTCTTTGCGGCTCTTAATTTATCCAGCACTCTTATAATAGCCAGTTTGTCCTTTATAACAGGAGTCGGATTTTGATAAACAGACGCGAATGATGAATCTACAAAAAGGTATTTTTTAGTCTCTTTATCGAGATTAATTATATATTCATTTCTATCGGCTTTTAAGTTATTCACAATTGATTTCATTGTATCAACAGCTAATTCTCTTTCACCTCTGATTCCGCCTTGCGATTGATGTAGGGAAAATTGTGAGCCATCCATAACTATTCTGTGTTTGTTGAATACCAGTTTTCTGTAAAGACCGGAATTCTTCACATCCGATTCGTGGATCTCACCATCCCATAAGTCCATAATAAGGTTCTTCTGATCGGCCGTAAAATAGATTTTGCCTCTATATGCAGTTACAACATTAATTTTTGCTGGAGTTGTATAATCGTAAATAGTAACACCGGTTAGCTCATTTGTTTTTTCGTTTATCGATCTTACTAAAATAGCGTAGTTGGAAACCTCCTGTGAGAAAAATCCTGACTCCAGCGATAAAGTCGGTTTTTGTTGAGATATATCAGACATAAGCATTCTAGCCTGGTGATTCGCATCCGGTAAAACCTGATCATTAAAAAGGAAAAGTAGAACTGCCACAACTATACTTGCTAAAAATGGTGCTCTCATCATTTTGTAGAGGCTGACACCTGAAGATTTCAAAATTGTAATTTCATTATTCTGTGAAAAATTTCCGTATGCCATTAAAGTTGCAACCAGTGTAGCCATCGGTATAACAAGTACAAGCATCCACGAAAGATTGAAGACAATTAATTTTGTTAACAACCAGGTATCGAGTCCTTTCCCTACCAGTCTATCTGCAAATTTCATAAGGAATTGAAGAAGGAAAATTCCCATCAGTGTAATGGTGGAAAAGATAAATGGTATAAAGTGAGCCCTAAGTATATATCTGTGAGCAATCATCAAAATAAAAATAATTAAGCTTACTTAGTTTAACAATATCAGTATTAGTGTGATTATTATTCCTAGTTTCCTATATTTACTTCTAAAAAATGGCAAAATCGTTTTCGGCACTATTAAGAAAAGCATTTCTCCTGATCATTGCCTCTGCAATTGTGTTAGTTCCTTCAAAACAAGATTCGTCCGGCTCAGAAATTCAACTAGCCAAAAACTATCCCAGATGGCTTAAAAGTAATTCTTATCATACAGATCAAACTTCGGGAATAACTTTCCTTAGAGAAAAAGAAGATAGCACAAATGAATTCCTTTTAGCCGATGATATTGGAAAGATTCACAGGTTATTTATTAAAGATGATACCGTTTTTAATTTTTCAGAAATAAATTTCAGCAATGAAGTTTCAAGTTATTTAGCAGATTTTCCAAAGCTTGATTTTGAGGAGATACTGTATGATAAATTTACGAACAAAATTTATATAACAATTGAGGGGAACGGAGATAGTCATCTTTTGTACCATGGAGTTTTTGAGTTAAAGTTTAAGGATAATAATATTTTTCAGGATTCTGTTTTTGCACTAGAGAAACTGAACTTTACACCAAAGGAAATATTTTATAATTATCTGGAACCAAATACCGGTTATGAAGGATTAGCAGTTGATGAAAAATTCTTTTATCTTGGATTGGAAGCAATACTAACACAAGAAGGATCGTTTAGCGGTCATTCGTTGATAAGGATTGCAGATAAAAAATCTTTAGCCATCGTTAAAGAAATTACAACAGAGGATCTTGAAATATCTACGGTATGCGGACTGTACTCAGATTAGAATTATTCACTTTGGGGAATAGACAGAAATCAAAGAAAAATTTTCAAATTAAAGTTTGATGAATATTTTAACATAGTGGAAATAAGTAATTACGACATAAAAACAGTTATCCCGAAATATAACCAGATTGAATATGCTGGTTCATTAGAATCTATTACAATATCTCATAACGGGTTTCTTTTCCTGGTTGATGATCCATGGCACACATTCTTTATTCCATCAGCTGTAAATTTGAACCTGCTTGATGATGAGACAGTGAAGAACTTTAAAGAATATATCCCTGTTATTTATAAATTTGTTATTGAATAAAAATAAGGAGAAACATTTTGGAAAATGTAGTCAGTTATATTAATTCGCACAAAGAATCTTACATTGAAGAATTAAAAGAGCTATTAAAAATTCCAAGTATCAGCACTTTAGCTGAAAACAAACGTGATATGATTACTGCCGCAGAATTTGTTTTAGGGAAGCTGCGCACAGCAGGGATGGAAAATGTAAAAATTATTGAAACCAAAGGTCATCCGCTTGTTTATGCAGATTGGTTAAATGCACCTGGCAAGACCACCGTTCTTATTTACGGTCATTACGATGTCCAACCGGTTGATCCTATCAATCTCTGGAATTCTCCTCCGTTTGAGCCAACTATTAAAGAAGGTAAAATTTATGCCCGGGGAGCTACCGACGATAAAGGTCAAATGTATATGCATATAAAAAGTGTTGAAGCATTTATGAAGACTCAGGGTAAACTTCCATTAAATGTTAAATTTATAATTGAAGGCGAAGAAGAAATTGGAAGTGGAAACCTCGAAGAATTTGTCGGTAAAAATCAGGATTTACTAAAATGTGATGCAGTTCTTATTTCCGATACTTCTTTATATGGCCCGGGTATTCCAACTTTAACTTACGGTTTACGGGGGCTATGTTATATGGAAGTCGAAGTTACTGGTCCTAACAGGGATTTACATTCGGGTACATTTGGTGGAGGAGTAGATAATCCGATAAATGTTTTAGCTGGGATGATATCAAAGCTTAAAGATAATGACGGCAAAATAAAAATTCCTGGTTTTTATAATGATGTAGTAAAGCTAACAAAAAAGGAAAGAGAAAATTTCAAATCTTTACCTTTTTCGCAGAAAAAATATGCCCAGGAACTTGGTGTAAAACAATTAAATGGAGAGAAAGGCTACTCAACACTGGAGCGTGTATGGGCAAGACCCACTTTGGATTGCAATGGCATTTTCGGTGGTTTTACCGGTGAAGGAGCCAAGACAGTTCTTCCTTCTAAAGCAACTGCCAAAATTAGCATGCGGCTTGTTCCTAATCAGGATCCGAAAAAAATATCGAAACTCTTTAAATCTTATATTAATAAAATTGCACCTAAGACCGTCAAGATAAATATTAAAGATCTTCACGGTGCTTATCCTATCGCAACTTCATTGGATGATAAAGCAACACTTGCAGCGGCTAAAGCATTAGCAAAAGTTTTTGGAAAGAAAACGGTATTTATGCGTGAAGGTGGTTCAATTCCTATCGTGGTGGTTTTTGCAAAGAAGTTAAAAGCTTCACCGGTTTTAATGGGAATGGGACTTAATACTGAAAATCTACATTCACCAAATGAGCATTTTAACCTTAACCATTTTCATTTGGGAATACTGAGCTCTGCACACTTTCTGGTTGAATTCTCTGGATGAGAAATTGATTATTATCTAAAAGTAATGTATAAAAGTTATTGAATAATGCTTAGTGTATTTCATTCAATATTTATTCTCAAGTAACTTTGTAACGAGTATATTTTTTTTACAAAATTTTCTCCATAGGCCCAATTACTGGGAATAGACCCATCATTACCAGCTTTCCGGGATAAAAATGCTTCCCCATAGTAAAAATTCAGTTGTTAAACAAGCGTTTTTATTGATTTTCTAAATACTATATTTGTAGCATTAAATTTGATGTATATATAAATTCTACCAACAAACAAAAACTTATAATAATGGAATGATTATTACTGACGAGAAAAATTTACAATTGATTGAATTTCTGGAATCCTTAGGTTTTACCTCTTTTCCTGTTAATGGATATAAAGTTATTAACAAGTATACTGAAGTACAAAAGGAAATCGATTCGCTTTACCATGGGGTGGTATTAAGAAATATTTCTCATCAGGGTATTATAGAACTTAAGGGTGCGGACGCTATCGATTTAGTACATAGAATTGCAACCAATAATGTAAAAGATTTACCTAAAGAAGGTGTTAAGAATACAATCTTCACCTCGGAAAAAGGGAGAATCATTGGTGTAGCTACCATGATGAATTTTGAAAATTACCAGTTGCTGGTTTGTGACAGAGCTGATAAATTGAAAATAATGAGCTGGATTAGTAAGTATGTAATCAGTGATGATGTTGAAGTAAATGATGCCAATGCAAAATATAACTTGCTCGAGTTGTCAGGTCCGCAAGCTGAGTCTTTTGCAACCCTGGTATGTGGTAATGCAGTTAATGAAATGCAACCGGACTCATTTAAAATTATTCATACGGAAAATATTCTTTTCTTTTTGATTAAACTGCGTGGAGAGAGAAATACTAATAAATTTTGGTTTCTTGCTGATCTGGAAAATTCTAAACGGCTTATAACATTTATAATGATGAACAAAAGTATTTTCAATTTTAGTATGGTAGGAGAAGAGGCATATAACATTTACAGAATTGAGCAAGGATTACCTGTTGCACCCCACGAACTTAATGATGAATATAATCCTCACGAAGCTGGTCTTGTTGATTATATTGATTTTAATAAAGGTTGTTATATTGGTCAGGAAGTTATTGCCAGATTGCAGACTTATGATAAAGTGCAAAAGAAACTTGTAGGCATAAAATTTAGTGATCCAATAAAAACTAATAATGGTGGGCGGATAATCCTTGAAGATAATGGAGTTAATGTTGGAACAGTAACTTCTTATGCAATGTCACACAAACTTAATTCAGCAATCGGGTTAGCATACGTTCGAAATTCACACCTGAAACCATACACCCAACTTTCACTTAAACTTCCCGGCGACAAAGTAATAAAATCAGAAGTTCATTTATTACCATTTGTTAAATGAAAATTTACACTAAAACCGGTGACAAAGGTGAAACCGGCTTATTTGGTGGCGAACGTGTCAGTAAGGATTCGCTCCGTATTTCTGCCTATGGAACAGTCGATGAATTAAATTCTTTTATCGGTCTGGCTATTACCGAAGTTAAAGATGAAGGTATAAAAAAGAATTTACTCAAAATTCAAAATCAACTTTTTGTGGTTGGGTCTGACTTAGCTACACCGGAAGATGAAAAAACTAAAAAACTGAACATCCAAAGAACACCCGCATCATTTTACACAGATATTGAGAGAATGATTGATGATTATGAAGAGCAGCTTGATGAGCTTCGAAACTTCATACTTCCCGGCGGTTCAAAAGGTGCAGCAATTTTGCATATTTGCAGAACCATTTGCAGAAGAGCCGAAAGGGAAGTAGTGGCATTAAAAAATTCAGTGACAATATGCGAGAATATTATTATTTTTCTCAACAGGTTATCAGACCTTCTATTTGTTCTTTCACGTTTTGAGAATAAAGTCTCAAACCATCCTGATACAAAATGGCTTCCTTAATCAGGATTGCCTATTGCCAATTGTAAATTGCCCACTGGTTATTGGGGGTGAAATTTTGGTTTCGACGGGATTAGAGGGACTTAGAACTGCGTACCGTGTTCCCCGAAGACACGTTAAAAAATTGGGAACAAAAATATAACTGGCGAATATAACTACGCCTTAGCTGCGTAAATAAAACGTAGCCGTTCTCCTCTCTCTTTTTTACCAGGGTTGGGAAGAACGCCGTTTAGGTAAAATAGCTGATTCTGTCGCCTGTGCAGATGAAGCGAATTCTATAGCAGGCAGACTTTAAGCGATCTTTGTCTGTTTGGTAACTTAAAGTCAAAATGAAACAGACTATGTATGTAGAAGTTCTTTGGATCTTAATTTCGGACCGGGGTTCGACTCCCCGCACCTCCACCAGGCTTCGTTTTGAGCTTTGCGAAAAATGAAGCCTGCATCGGCGAAGTCTCTTTAGAGACGAAGCCGTGCAAAACGCTTGGATGATATCTGCTCAAAACTACGCCCTGGTGAACCAATCTAAATTTAGCAGGAGAGTATAATGTATTATTATGTTTGTCTCCTTAAAAGTGAAAATTTCAAAGAAACATTTTACACAGGATTTACCACTAAACTAAAGGAACGATTAAGCAAACATAATAATGGGGAAGTTCCGCATATCTTAAAATTTAAACCTTGGAAAAAAAATGTTATATCCTTTACTGATAATGAAAAAGCATTAGCTTTCGAGAAGTATTTGAAAAGCCATTCAGGAAGAGTATTTGCGAAGTAGCATTTTTAAGCAATCCTACAATATATTAGGTTAAGTGAAAAAAGAAGCCTGCATCGGCATAGGCTCTTTTCACCGGTATAATCATACCATTCATCACGCATTAATTGTTAATGCTGTATTGATTCTCTAATTTTAGATCACTTATTAAATCATATTTGAAGATAAAGTGAGTACATTTTCAACATTGCTTTCTGATAATAGTAGGTGGCATCAATTGATGTACAGGAAATTGATTCGACTCCGGAAAATTGTTGGATCTGAAGCCTCATTTTGGATACTAGGGTTATTTTATCTTGCTTTAATATATTCACCATCTGAAGCTCATTTTACAATTTGTCCAATAGCAAACCTGGGATTAGATTTCTGCCCAGGTTGCGGGTTAGGGAATTCAATTTCGCATTTATTCAGAGGGAATTTAATAGCTTCCTTTCATTCACACCCGTTAGGAATTTTTGCTTTGGTAATTATCACATTTAGAATCATTACAATCATCAAAAATAATTGGAGGCGATATGTCTAATGTATTCCAGTTAATGCCGAACCTCGAAGGAGACGAGATGGCATTTGTACAAGAACTTATAAAAGATATGAACGATAATCAGGCGATGCAGTTTGCCACGGCTTATATGGCAAGAAGAAAGGATCCAAATAACATATTAATATTTTCTGTTATAGGGTTTCTTGGGGTGGCAGGAATTCAGAGATTTGTTCTTGATCAGGCAGGAATGGGAATTCTATATTTTTTCACTGGCGGTTTATGTTTGATTGGTACTATCATAGATGTAGTTAACCACAAAAAACTTGCCTTTGAGTATAACTCTAAACAAGCGCAACAGGTTGCAGGAATGATGCGCAGTTTCACTTCATAAAAATCTATTCATGGGAAGCTGTTTGAATGATAGCTTCCCATTTTTTTTTCACCTTAGCAATAACTGACATTTATTTTGTTTTTGATTGCTTCCTTCGCTTCGCTTAAATTTGATTTTATTATGGAAAAGATTTTTTTTACAAAAATTAGCGGTGCGGGCAACGATTTCGTCTTGCTAGACAAAAAGCTAAATGAAAACCTTCACATAACAAAAGAATTTATTCAAAAAATATGTGATAGACGAATTGGGATTGGTGCTGATGGACTTATTACGATCGAAGATTCCGACAAGTATAATTTTATTATGAATTACTATAATGCTGATGGATCAACCGGAAGCTTATGTGCAAACGGTGCCAGATGTGCTATTTTATTTGCTTCCAATTCAGGCAGATTAGATAGTAAATCAGCTCATTTTTTATCTAATGATATTAAATATAAAGGAGAGATTATTTCAAATACTGAAATAAAATTCTACCTTAATCCTCCCAAGAAAATCAAGTATAACTTTAAAGTTAAAGCTGGTAGTAAACTTATAAATGCTCATTTTGCTGATACAGGCTCACCACATGTGGTTATAGATATAAATGAAACCGAAGGATTTCTAACATCGCTTGATCACGTTCCGGTGGAAGCATTAGGCAGGGAGATAAGATATCTTCCTGAATTTTCACCTGGTGGAACCAATGTAAATTTTATTGATGTTGATAAAAATGTCATACATATCAGAACGTATGAAAGAGGTGTGGAAGCCGAAACTTTAGCATGCGGCACGGGCTCAGTAGCGGCTGCATTAATTTCGTATGTAACTCATAAAATTTTACCACCGGTTGAACTTATTACTAAAGGGAATGAAAAATTATTTGTAAATTTTGATGTAGAAAATTCAAAAGTTAGAAACCTGTCACTTACTGGTCCGGCTAAAATAGTATTTAGCGGAGAAATGATAATCTAAAATTCGGAGAAGAAATGTCCAAAGTCTTATTCACAATAAACTATGAAATAGATAGTGATAAAAAAGAAGAATATTTAAGAACAATTCGAGAAATGAAAAACCTAATCAAGGCTGAAGGTCTTGAAAGTTATTCCGTGTACGAAGTTAAAGGAAAACCAAATCGTTTCCAGGAACAGTATATATTCAGTTCCGATGAAGCTTTTGAAAATTTTGAAGATGATACCGATGAGAGAATAAATATTCTTATTACTAAAATCAGCGGCATGGCTGTAGATCATTCCACCAAATACTCTACTTTTATAGAAGTATTGTAGTTAAAATGGGCTTTAGTTAAACCTCATTTTGCCTTAATAAAAATAGATAATGTAAGTTAAACCGACCTAAACATTCAATCAGAAATTCTTTCATCAATTTCCTAAATAGTTCTTTAGATGAGAGCCATTTTATAAAAATTTCAAGCCTTTTTTAGGGAATAATATTTGTAATCAACTATTGTCTGTAAACAAGCAGATAAAGGTTGTAAGAGTCAAAATAATTATTCATAAAGGAGGAAAAATGAAATTTTCCAAATTAGTAGTCATTGCTTGCATAATTTTAGCAGTTTCAGTTACTTATTCTCAGGAAATTAAAAAAACCGGCGGGTATGCAAGACTTACTGGTATGGGTTCAAACCCATATGTAATCGATCCTTTCTATAATACAGTAAATCCTGCCTGGAATGCTGTATATAATAATTTTCTATTGGGTGATCTTGGTTCAGCGGCAGGTTCTCCCTTTTCTTCCGGAGGAAATGGGCAGTATCTATCAGGAAGTTTTCAGATCGGTGAGAACTGGACTCTAGGTGGAATACTTGCAAGAACTGATTTCAATGGTATGTCTATTGCCTTGCTCGATCCGGGCTCCAACGGTTCATCAAGTATGTCATATCCGGGTGTAGTT
>JBATIA010000369.1:0-7423 GCA_049667415.1 Ignavibacteriaceae bacterium | reverse complement strand
GGGTATAAAATAAATATTTATTTGATTCTTATGACCTTGAATGAATTTATATTCACAATCATTTTCCATATTTTTACCTTTAAATAAACATTACTTGCTGAAAGTGGTTTTGCTCAATAACAAAACTGAATAATCCAATTGAATAACACATCAACAACCGGTAAACTATTCGATACAACGGAAAAAAGATTATCCGAATTTTTTAATATGCTCGGTGGCTTGACCAATTTTTCCATCCGCTTTATTAAAGAAGTATTTTTACCTCCTTATGAAGTCGAGCAAATAAGAAAGCATATGATTGAGTTGGGGATGAGGACTCTTCCAATCGTAGGCGTTACTGGCTTCATAATCGGATTAGTTATTGCAATGCAGCTAAGCCCTGTGCTTAAAAGGTTTGGCGCCGAGGCGTTTCTTCCCGGATCGGTTGGAATTTCCATTGTACGGGAACTTGGACCAGTTATTTGTGCTTTAATTTTTGCCGGTAGAGTAAGTTCAGGAATTGGTGCAGAGCTTGGTTCAATGCGTGTTACTGAGCAAATAGATGCGATGGAAGTATCTGGTGTTAATCCATTCAGGTATCTGGTTGTAACAAGAATTTTTGCTACTACTTTTATACTGCCCATACTAACTGTATATGTCATTTTCATCTCGTTGATTGGTGCTTACATTGCAGTTGTGCTTGTTCAGAACATGACCTGGGCTTACTACCTGGATCGGGTGATTTTTGCGGTTGAATTTGGCGATGCCATCCCGGGTATCGCTAAAACTTTCGTATTCGGATTCATTGTCGGGTTGGTTGGTGCATATAAAGGTTATACTGCCGAAAACGGGACAGAAGGTGTTGGAAAAGCATCTACAAGTGCAGTAGTTGTTTCTTCATTACTGATTTTAATTTTTGATATGGTTCTTGTGAAATTAACTCTCTGGATTTGGCCAACGGTTAAGTGATGGTTGAAATAACTGATTTACATAAGTCGTTTAACAGTAATGTTGTTCTTGATGGTGTTTCTTTTTCCGTTGCCGAGGCAGAGAACATGATTGTTTTTGGAAGGAGCGGAACAGGTAAAAGTGTTTTGCTAAAATGCATGATAAGATTAATGGAACCAGATGAGGGTAATATAATCATTGGTGGCAAAAATGTTCTCAATCTGAATATCAAAGACCTGAATGTACTGCGAAAGGACATTGGATTTCTTTTCCAGGGAGCAGCTTTATACGATTCGATGAGTGTTAGAGAAAATCTTGAGTTTCCTTTAATAAGAAATTTTGACCTGGATCAAAAAGAAATTGATGAAAGAGTTCATTTTGTGTTGGAAGCTGTTTCACTTCTTGAGGCGATAGATAAAATGCCTTCAGAACTGTCGGGAGGAATGAGAAAAAGGATTGGTTTGGCAAGATCTATAATCACTAAACCAAAGCTTATGTTTTATGATGAGCCAACGACAGGTCTCGATCCGATCACTTCAAAGGAAATAAGCGTATTGATAATCGAACTGCAGCATGCACTGAAAATGACCTCAATAGTAGTTACACACGATTTGCTATGTGCAAAAATAATTGCCGACAGAGCTATTATCCTGGAAGGCGGAAAGATAGTTAAGGAAGGAAGTATAAATGATCTAACATCTTCTGATGATCCTTTACTTAAAAACTTTTTTAGTGATGAAATAATTGAACATAACGGGAGTCTGAAATGAAAGGTGGAATATCTGGCGCAAAGCTTGGCATATTTATTTTTATTGGCAGTACCCTTCTTGTAATTGGTATCTTTATGTTGGGAAACAAGGAAGCTCTGTTCAAACCAACCTTTGTTGTCAAAGCCTATTTCAAAAATATTGAAGGCTTACGAAATGGTGCACCAGTACGATTAAGCGGTATTGATGCAGGTGCTGTGCAGGATATTAAAGTAGTGGGGGACACAGTAAGTTTAATAGAAGTTACAATGAGGCTCCTTACTGAGATAGAACATTTCATAAGGGTAGATACGCAGGCAGAAATTCAAACTGAAGGTCTTGTTGGGAATAAATTTGTAGCACTTAAAATAGGTGATAGTAGATCAGAACAGGTGAAAGACGGTGGGGTAATTCTGGCAAAGGAGCCGGTTAGCTTTGCCGATATAATCCAGGAAACACAGGGTATAATGGGTTATACAAAAGAAATGACAAAGGATCTGGCAGATATCATTAATAAAATAAATGCAGGAGAGGGAACAATCGGAAAAGTTTTTAATGATGATGCTCTATATTATGCCGCAACTGACCTTACGAAATCTGCCGATAAAAGCCTTACTTCTATTACAGATGAACTTAATGTTATAACAGAACAATATAAAACCCTGGGTGCTGATGTTGCATCGGCGGTAGAAAACATTAATGGGGTTGTTACGGGATTGGATGCACTGCTTGGCAATATTTCCGCGGGAAAAGGTGTTCTCGGTTCACTTTTGGTTGAAGGAACCAGTGCGGATACAAATTTCCAGTCTTTGATTTTAAATCTTAAGGAAATTTCAGAAAACTCGAAGTCTGCGGCAGTTAGCTTATCCGAAAATATGGAAGCACTTAAGCACAACTGGCTTTTCAAGAGCTACTTTGAGGAAAGAGGTTACTGGGATGCCGCTGAATATGAAGAAGAATTAGATCGCAAAACAAAAGATCTTAATGAAAAAATTGAATTGCTGGATAGAAAAATTGAGGAGTTAAAATCGTTGGAAACAAAGAATAATTAGTCCTTTTTAATAATTTGTACTTTTTTGTTCTTCATGGAATTGACATAATACGACAAAAATTATAAATTAATCCCAAAATTTATCCCTAACCTGAACAGGAGGCTATAATAATGAAAATTATCAGAATGAATCCGTTAAAGTCTGAAGGTAGTGGAAAGACCGCTGCATTCTTTGATGTTCAGACGGATGATGGTATTATCCTCAAGGGTTTCCGATTAGTAAACGGTTCCAATGGTTTGTTTCTTTCTTCTCCGGATCAGAAAGGAAAAGATGGTAAGTATTATGAAACTGTTACCCTGCCTAAGGAAATGAAATCTGAGCTTGAGAAAATGGCGATTGAGGAGTTTAATAAATTACCTAAATAGATATTCTTTACTTAGGTTGATTTAACTCGAGCTGGTCATATATCACTTCGTGACCAGCTTATTTTAATTAAAAGCATTCCAGTACACATACTTACATTTTCCCCTCTCCTGTATCCAATAAATCCTTAAATTAGCGGTTTGGAATTTTAATTCATTCCTCGTTACTTTTTATAAATCGATTTATAAATGTCAAAAAAGAAAGTAAATACTAACAATAAAAAAATAGTTGTTAAAGGTGCACGCGAACACAACCTTAAGAACCTGAGTTTTGAGATTCCGCGTAATAATCTGGTTGTCTTTACAGGTGTCAGCGGCAGCGGAAAATCTTCCCTTGTCTTTGACACGATTTATGCAGAAGGACAGAGAAGGTATGTTGAAAGTCTTTCTTCGTATGCACGACAATTTTTGGAAAGAATGAACAAGCCGGATGTTGATTTCATTCAGGGAATTTCTCCCGCAGTTGCAATTGAGCAAAAAACTGTTGCACGTAATTCCCGCTCTACTGTTGGAACAACTACAGAAGTCTATGATTATCTACGTTTACTCTTTGCAAGAATTGGAAAAACAATCTGCTTTGAATGTGGAAAGGAAGTAAAGAAAGCCACAACCACCACAGTAGTTGATTGGCTGGAACAGCAAGAGCAAGGTGCAAAGTTTTATCTTGGATTTCCACTTCACGAGCATAAAGGACATTCAGCAAAAGAGGAAATTGATCTTCTTAAAAAAAGGGGCTTCTTTCGCATCTTTACTGGTAATAAATTAATTGATTTGAACGAAGAGAAGTTTTCAGCGAAGAAACCTAAAGATATTCGGGTAGTTATTGATAGATTCAAAGTTGAGGAGGGAATGGTACGTGAAAAACTTTTTGACTCAATAGAGGTAACTTTTAAAGAAGGTGAAAATCGTATTGTTCTTATAAATGCCGGGACGGGTGAAGAAAAAGAATTTAATAAATTCTATGAGTGCTGTGGAATAAGATATGAAGAACCCGAACCAAGATTTTTTTCATTCAATAATCCGTTTGGTGCTTGTCCAGTTTGTCAGGGATTTAGCAAAACCATTGGTATAGATATGAACCTTGTAATTCCAGATCCAAACCTCAGTATTATGGATGGGGCAATTGCACCTTTTCGTGGAGCGAAGTACAGCTCATTTCTTCGTGATCTGGTACAGAACGCCAAACCATTTAAGGTTCCTCTAAATATTCCTTTCAAACAATTAACAGAAAACCAGGTTGAACTTATTAAAAAAGGTTTCGGTACTTATTTGGGAATAGATGGTTTTTTCCAAAAACTTGAACAAAAAACTTATAAAATGCATGTTCGGGTAATGCTGAGCCGATTCAGAGGTTACACACTTTGTAATGCCTGCAAAGGTTCGCGATTAAGAAGGGAAGCGCTGCAAGTTAAAATTTCTGGCAAATCGATTTATGATGTTGTTTCACTAGCGATCGAACATTCTTTAAAATTTTTCCAGGAGCTTCAGCTCTCAGATTATGATTTTCTTGTAGGTGAAAGGATCTTAAATGAAATTATCAAAAGATTGAAATTCCTTAATGATGTCGGTATTGGTTATTTAACAATGGATCGCTTAAGCAGCACTCTTTCAGGCGGAGAAACACAAAGAATCAACCTCGCAACATCGCTAGGTTCTTCACTTGTCGGAACTCTTTATGTTTTGGACGAACCGACGATAGGACTTCACCCAAGAGATAACAACCGGTTAATTCGATTATTAAAAAATCTTCGTGATATTGGTAATACAGTTCTTATCGTCGAACATGATCATGAGATGATGCAGAATGCAGATTTAATATTTGACATGGGTCCGGGAGCAGGAATAAATGGCGGAGAAATAATAGTAAGTGGAACGGTTGATGATATTCTTAAGGATAGCAATTCAATTACAGGGAAATATCTTTCAGGAAAGATGAAGATTCCTCTTCCTAAAAAAAGAATCTCTAAGAAAACTAAAAGCATTGATATTGTCGGAGCAAGAGAGAACAACCTAAAAAATATATCAATTGAAATCCCCCTTAACAGATTTGTGGTTGTAACCGGTGTCAGCGGATCGGGAAAAAGCACGCTTATTCACGATGTACTATATGCAGGAGTTGCAAAATATTTTGGAATGGCTCCATCACACATTGGAAAATTTGATGATATAGCCGGTGCAAAATTTATTGATGAAATTGAGATAGTCGACCAATCACCAATTGGAAAATCACCCAGGTCAAATCCTATAAGCTATGTAAAGGCTTTTGAGCACATACGCGAACTGTTTGCTTCAACACACCAGGCAAGAGCAAGAGGATACAAACCGGGATATTTTTCTTTTAACGTTCCCGGTGGGAGATGTGAAACTTGCCAGGGAGACGGCTTCATTAAAGTTGAAATGCAGTTCCTAGCCGATCTTTATTTAACATGCGATGATTGCGAAGGAACGAGATATAAAAAAGAAACCAGGGAAATAACTTATCACGGAAAAAATCTGGTTGATGTTTTAGAAATGACCGTTGATGAAGCGCTGTCGTTCTTCAAAGATCACAAAAAAATAGAAAAAATCCTGCAGGTACTTTCAGATGTTGGTTTAGGCTATATCAAACTGGGGCAGCCATCGAATACTCTATCAGGTGGGGAAGCACAAAGAGTTAAGCTTGCTTCACATCTTGCTGCGAGTAAAGAACACAAGCACACACTTTTTATTTTTGATGAACCGACAACCGGGCTTCACTTCGATGATATTTCAAAGCTTCTTAATTGCTTTAGTATGCTTGTTGAAAGAAATAATTCAGTTGTCATTATCGAACATAATCTCGATGTAATTAAGTGTGCTGATTATGTAATTGATCTCGGCCCTGAAGCAGGAGAAAAGGGTGGTGAGGTTGTTGCCACCGGAACTCCTGAAGAAATTATTGAAGTTGAAAATTCGTGGACTGGAAAATACTTGAAAACATATTTAAATGGGAAATAAATTTCTCTGTGACTTTGTGTCTCAGTGGTGAATTTATTTACTACGGCGGCACAGAGACACAAAGAAGCACTAAATCTTTACCACAACTTTACCAATGCTCTTACCTGTTTGAAAATATCTTAACGCATCAATTAAATTTTCGAAAGAATAAACCTTCCCGATGTGTGGTTTTTTAAGGTTCATTTTCAAAATTTTTTCACTCATTTCTCTTAACTCATCCGGTCTATCCCATAAATAAATTAAATTAAATCCCATAACTGACTTGTTAAAATTTGAAAGTGAAAGCGGATCAACTTTAGGTCTGGTTAAAAATTTGTAAAAAACACTCAGGTAATTCGGTCTGGATGATTGAGACATAAACTGTGCACCACCGTAAATTATTATTCTGCCTGAAGGTGCCAGTGCTTTAAAACTCTCTTCAAATACTTTTCCTCCAATTGATTCGAGCACAAGGTTAAGTCTCCTATCACGTAATGCAAGCTTAAGTTTCTCGCCAAAATTATTTTTTCGAACAATAACTTCATCATAGCCTTCATTAATTAAAAAATTTCTTTTTGATTCCGAACCAATTGTTCCAATTGTGTAAGCATTAAACGTTTTGGCAATCCTGTTAGCGAAAATACCAACACCACCTGCAGCACTGTGAATTAATACAGTATAATTTCGTTTAATATTTCCCAATTCGATCAATGAATAATAAGCAGTAAGTGCTTGAACAATGAATGATGCTCCTTCCTCAAAACTCCAGCCTTCAGGTAATTTAAGAATATACCGGTGATCTATGTTTAGGTGAGTCGCATAGGCACCAAATCTTATTGCACCCATTACCTTATCGCCAACCTGGTAATCTCTAACATCTATACCTTTACTTAAAATTACGCCTGAATATTCAAGACCCGGAATAAAGCTTCCTTTCGGAGTTGCACTGTAAAGTCCGTGAATTGCAAACAAATCAGCGAAGTTAAGACCGATTGCTTTAACCTCAACTGTTACTTCTTTACTTGCTGGTTCCTCAAAATTTTCCTCAACCAATTTTATATTATTGATTGATCCGGATTTGCTTATTCTATATGCTCGATTTTTCATGATGCGATAGGTTAAAGTTTTTAATAATTTTGCATAGGCAATATATAATTACCTGGCAATTTTATTTCTTAAAAGTCGGAAGAATCAAATGAAAAAAATAATTCTTACAATCACCTTTTATTTGCTTATTCATCAGTTTACGGTATTTGCACAAGATTTGTACTATGGAGTTGATTTCGACACTGTCAAAGCTCAAGAATTTGATATGGGCAAGATGTGGACATTTGAAAATCCACCGCTCGACTACTTCGAGAAACTTTACAATTTCAAACCC
>JBATIA010000368.1:0-3275 GCA_049667415.1 Ignavibacteriaceae bacterium | reverse complement strand
GAATTCCTCTGCATTAACAAAACCAGTAATTCGTTCTTTCTCTTCCCCCTTAGAATTTAAGATAAGAACCGTTGGGACACCGATTATCTTATAGCTTTCCCTCAGTGCTTCTACTTCCTCAGAAAGTGACTCTGTCATATCGGCTTTATAGGTTTCAAACTCTTTTGATAACTCTATTACCTTAGGATCTGAGAAAGTCATTGCATCAAGTTCTTTGCAGGGAATACACCAGTCTGCATAAAAATCAATGATTACTCCCCTACCATCAATTTCAGCCAGGGATTCCTTCTTAAATGGTTTCCAATCGACTGATTTTGTTTCGGAAGGAATTAATGCATAAATACCAATAACCAATATTAAAACTGAAAAGACAATCTTAAAAATTCTAAATCCTTTAACTGAATTAGCAAGCTTTTCAAAGAACAACAAGTAAGCGGCAGTCCCGATCATAAATATTGGTAAAACATAACCTCTAATAGAGCCGGGCAACAATGGGAGCAAAAAGTAAAGCGCCATACCGACTAAAATAAAACCAAAGATGTGTTTAACAGCATCCATCCACTCTCCTGCTCTGGGTAAACTTTTAATTTTTCCAGAAAATATTGCAAGAAAGAGATACGGAGTTCCCAATCCCACAGCAAGTACGAAGAAGAGTAGAAAGCCAAAAAAAGGATCTTGCTTGGTAGCGACGTAAGTAACTAAACCCAGAACAAATGGGCCAATGCATGGTGCAGCAACAATTCCCATTGTTAATCCCATAAAAAAGGCTCCGAAATAACCACCTTTTGCTCCACCGGCTTTGTTCACAAGTTTATCGGGAAGTTTAAACTCGTACACACCAAACATGCTTAATGACAGAATAAGTAAAATTGCAGCAACTGATAGGATAACAATTGGGTTCTGAAGAAGCGCACCGAATACTGCTCCGGTTAGAGATGTAACCACGCCAATGGCAGAATAGGTTACCGCCAGCCCAAGTATAAATAATATTCCCATAAAAAAAAGTTTGGTCGTACTTCCCTCACTTTGTCCTCCAAAGTAACCCACAGTAATTGGAATCAGAGGGTAGACGCAGGGAGTTAAGTTTAATGCTAATCCTCCCAGAAAAACAAAAAACAGTCCAATGATCAAACCATTACTTTCAAGCGCATTTGAAATCGGATCAGAGTCTTTTGTTGTTGCGGAAGATTGAGTAAGACTAATATCAATCTCTTTAAAAATTTTCTCATTTATTGAATTCACTGGATTCGTTTTATCTGCAACTTCAATCATTATAGTATCGGCAACAGCAGTAGGAGCCTGACAGCTTATATCATTACAAGCCTGATATTCCAATTCAACCACCAAGGGATAAATGCCGGGAGTTAAACTAGAATCAACTTCTATTAAAGCACCTTTATAAACGGTTCCCTCCCAGACAGACAGTGGTGACTCAGAGAAAGAAAACTTAAAATCGTGAGGTTCCGGATAAGCTACTTTTTTTAATTTAAAATTTGGATTTTCAACTATTGCTAGGGAAGTCGGGATAAGATATTCGTCATAAGGTTTATGCGAATTGATGTGCCATCCTTCTTCCACACTTACTTCAAGAGCCAGCTTGAATTCACTTCCCGGGTAAACTTTATCGAAAGACTGATATGTTTCAATTTTAACCAGATCTTTGGGCATACCCATTTGTGCAAATGAAACATTAAGGAAAAAGATTAGTGAAATTGCAATTAGTTTAGAAATCATCATGGTAAAAGATTTAATTTTATTTTGCATAGTTAAGTTCTCCATCCTTGGACTATTGGATATCGTCTTCCGTACCCGAAAGCTTTTCTTGAAACTCTTAAAGCTGGTGCAGCCTGCCTTCTCTTAAATTCATTTATGTCCACCATCCTTAACACTTTTTTCACGATTTTATCATCTTTTATTATAGAAACAATCTCATCGTATTCTTTGTTCTCTTCAAGGTACATTTTTAAAATTTTGTCGAGAAGCTCATATGGGGGAAGATCATCCTGGTCTTTTTGATTTAGACTTAATTCAGCTGAAGGGGCTTTTGTAATTATCGCTTTTGGAATTATCTCTTTTTTCCTGTTGATAAAATTTGTAATCCTGTAAAGATCACTTTTGTAAACGTCAGCAATTACTGCAAGACTTCCGCTCATGTCACCATAAAGTGTGCAATAACCAACAGCTAACTCAGACTTATTTCCAGTTGTTAAAACCAAATAGTTATCATTATTTGAAAATGCCATTAAATATACGCCTCTAATCCTTGCCTGAATATTTTCACCAGTTACCTTTCCTAATTTTTTTTCAAACTTTTGTGAAAGCTGCTCAACGGTTTCATCAACTACAGGTTGAATAGAAACATTAGTAGATAAGATGCCAAGATTCTTAATTAGTTTCTCTGAATCGGTGACGCTTCCACTACTTGAATATTTGGATGGCATTAAAACAACGTGAACATTTTCTCTTCCCAGTGCCTCCACAGCGATGTAAGTTACCACAGCGGAATCCAATCCTCCACTTAGACCAACAACTGCTCTTTTGAATTTCATCTTTTCAAAATATTCTTTTACACCATAGATCAATGATGAAAGGGTTTCTTCCTCAAATGATTTTTCAACTTCAACTTTTATCTCTTTATCTTCTTCCGTATCAAATAAAATAAAGTCCTCATCATAAGACTTTCCTAATTGGACAAGCTTTCCTTTTTTATCGAAACACATGCTTCCACCATCAAAGACTAAATCTGTTTGAACACCTACGCAACAAACATATGCAAGCGGTAGTTTGTCCTCTCTGCAAAGTATGGAAAGCATTTCAAGCCGCTCTTTTCTTTTTCCAAATGAGTAGGGGCTTGCAGAAATATTTATCAAAATGGAGGCGCCTTTTTTCATCATTAATTCAACCGGATCAACCTCATATCTTCTTCGGTACCAATAATCGGCGTCGTTCCAGATATCTTCACAAACGGATATTCCAAGCTTCTCCCCTTTGAACTTATGTACAGCAACATCTTTCGCTGGCTCAAAATATCTCATCTCATCAAAGACATCGTAGTTTGGAATTAGAGATTTTGGTTGGATAAATTGAACCTTACCATCGTAACATAAAACCGCAGAGTTGTGAATATTAGTACCTATCAAATCGTCATCTTCTGTGATTGCACCAAAAAGTAATCCCACATCATTAGTAATTTTGGCAAGTTCATTAATCTTCTGATTTACAGCTTTTCTAAATTCTTCTTTTTCAACCAGATCTAAAGGTGGGTAACCAACAAG
>JBATIA010000367.1:0-2177 GCA_049667415.1 Ignavibacteriaceae bacterium | reverse complement strand
CAATACCTGTATCGATCATTCCAATCAGAACGGAATCATTTCCTTCAGTTTTATTCCAGGCATCAAATGCCTGTATTTTCTGAAGTGCCCATTGCTGCGAAACCAGACTGTCATTTGGAACTGCCTGAACCTGGTAAGTAGTTGCTTTCTGAACATATTCTATTGTTGGATCAAGACTTTGTAATTCAGAAAAGGTATATTCATCAACATCATCATTAAAAGTTACTTTAACAATTCTTCCAAGAACTTCATTTGATCTGGCTATACCTTTAGCAAGGTAATCAACAGATTTAGTAGTAGCTTGAATCTGGAATGGAACACCTGCAGGAATAAACTGATCCTGCTGGATTTTTTGTTCTATCTCCGTGAATGATACATTTTCTTTATACTTGATAAAATAAGTGTTCTGTGCTGATGCTATCTGTGCCAACGATATCAACAGCAGGAGGGGCAAGAAAAAATTATATCTCATATATTTCCTTTTTAAAATCAAGATCAACTTCGGTGGGATACTTACCTGAGAAACAAGCATAGCAAAAATTATCTTTACCGGCTTCAGAGACCGCTTCAAGCATCTCGTCAGTAGTTAAGTACTCAAGGCTGTCTACGCCAAGATATTTCCCCATTTCTTTAATGTTAGAATTGAAATTATGTGCAACAAGTTCCTCTTTACTCGGGAAATCCATTCCATAAAAACATGGATGAGTAATAGGTGAAGATGAAATCCGTAAGTGAATTGATTTAGGATTTGCTTCGCGTATCAGTTTAACAAGCTGTCTGGATGTAGTTCCCCTGACAATTGAATCATCTACCATAACTACAGTTCTGCCTTCCAGAACGCCTTTAACAGTATTGAATTTTATTTTAACACCAATTTCCCTGTTTGTCTGCCCCGGTTGAATAAAAGTTCTGCCAATATAATGACTACGAATTAAACCAATTTCTAATCTGCAATCTACTCCAAGCTTCTCCAATTCAGTCTGATACCCTAGTGCTGTTGTATTAGAGCTGTCTGGTACACTAATAACGATTACTTTTTTTTCATCTTCATTAAAAACCGGATGGTTTCTGGCTAATGCTTTACCAAGCCTTCTTCTCATTTTATCCACGTTGTGTCCAAAGATAAAGCTGTCCGGTCGTGAAAAATAAATGTATTCAAATATGCAATGCTTCTTAGGTGAAGTCATATCAGTAATCTGATAAGATTTAATTTCCCCTGTTTTCAAAACCTCATCATCTATAACAACAATTTCACCGGGCTCAACTTCCCTTATAAATTCAGCGCTAATAAGATCAAATGCACAGGTCTCTGAAGTAACTATGTAGGCACCATTCAGCTTTCCAATTACTAATGGTCTGAAGCCGTAAGGATCTCTTGCGGCAACCAGTTTATCATCTGTCATCAATATAAGACTAAATGCACCTTCTGTTTTCTGAATAGCCTCTCTAATCTGATCCACCTGGTCATCCAATCTGCTTCTTGCGATCAAATGAAGAATTACTTCTGTATCACTGGTAGTTTGAAAGATCGCTCCTTCATTTACCAGTTCTTCACGAACTTGCTTTGCATTCGTAAGATTACCATTGTGAGCAACAGCCAGGTTACCTAGCCTGTAGTTTACCGTAAATGGCTGAATATTTTTTATAGATTGGGCAGAACCAGTAGTTGAGTATCTGTTATGACCGATAGCAACTTTTCCTGCAAGCTTACTCTGAAAAATTTCGTGGTCGTCAAAAACTTCAGTAACCAGGCCTTCTCCCCTTTGAGAATTAAATATGGGCTTCCCACTTTTTCCAATACTCCTTGTAATAATTCCACAGGCTTCCTGTCCTCTATGCTGTAAAGCATGCAAACCATAGTAAGTTTCTAACGAAGCATTGCTGGAACCGAATATTCCAAAAACTCCACAGTTGCAGGTAGGTTTTTCTTTTTGCAGGTTAAATTGCATAGTTAAAAATAAGATGAGTTAATTGAAAATTAAAGGTCAAATTTAAAGATACATTCTCAATTAAAAGAATGGAAAATGAATCAAAATAGATGTCAAATCTTTTGTATATGTGTTGTTAAAGCGATTGAAAAAAAAGCTCAAATAATGTTGAGCTCTTGAGAGTCGGAACGGGGGGATTTGAACCCCCGACCACCTGAACCCCATTCAGGTACGCTACCGGGCTGCGCC
>JBATIA010000366.1:0-1858 GCA_049667415.1 Ignavibacteriaceae bacterium | reverse complement strand
AGTGTTACTGCAAGCATAAAACCCTTCGTAAATCTTGTTTGGGCTGGAGTGGCTATAATGGTTGTAGGTTTCTTTGTATCGATGGTTAGAAGACTTAAAGAATCTATGATAATTTCTTAAATCTTTTTTTAGATTTATCTGCAAGCCCCGCTAATTGTGGGGCTTTTTTATTTTAAGGGTTGATTTTTTATTGAATTTACTTTTTGTTTCAGCTAAGGAAATTCCAATATATAGATTATGTGGAATAATTATAAATATCTTTGTTTGTTATTAATATTATTTGGGATATCTCGTTGCAACACCACCGAGCCACCGCCAGATGAAAAGGCAATAACCTTAAAGCTTGAAGATGTTTCCTGCACTGAAGCGTGGATTACATTAAATTCCAACATAAAACTTCCAGCAACAATAGAATTAAAACAAAATAGTCAGGTTGTTAAAACAATAAACCTGAACAAGTCTGATTCGCTTCTTTATATTGATTCGCTACTACCAAACACAAGCTACCAGTATCAAGTATCCAGTAACAAGCATCAAGTATCCAGCAACTCGCTAAACATTACTACAATGGACACCACCAGCCACAACTTTACCTGGCAAACCTGGACATTTGGCGAGCACAGCAGCAGCGTCCTTAGAGATGTCGCAATAATTAATGAAAATAATATTTGGGCAGTTGGCGAAATTTATATGAATGATTCACTTGGGCAGCCGGATCCACACGCATACAATGCAGCGCATTGGGATGGTAGCGAATGGAAACTCTATAGAGTTATGTTCTACGCAGGTTGCACGAATCCAACAGTTATGGTTCCATATCCTGCCAGTTCTATTATTGTTTTTAATGAAAATGATATTTGGATCACTATGTATGGAGACCAGGTTGCAAGACTGAGTGGAATAACACAAGTCGAGACTCATTGTATGCCTGTTTCATTTTCTATAAATAAAATATGGGGAACATCGAGTAGTGATCTTTACGTAGTTGGAACAGGTGGCACAATAATAAGATACAACGGTACGCTGTGGGCAAGAATGGGAAGTGGAACTGAAGTGGACATACAGGATATTTGGGGAATAACCAATACCAACAATGAGGTTGAATTTATTCTTTGTGCCGCTTCTAATGCTATCGAACCCGGAGAACATAAAATATTAAGAATAAATAATGTAAATAGAATTGATACCCTAAGCTGGATCTCGAACAGAAGAGTTCATTCGGTTTGGATGGATACAAAATTTCAACTGTTTGCTTGTGGAGATGGAATGTTTATTAGTTCCAATTCAGTTATCTGGAAACAACAAGAGTTAACACCTGTATTTAAAACAAGAATAAGAGGCAAATCTAAGAACGATTTATTTGTGGTTGGAGGTTTTGGTTTGTTAGCTCACTATAATGGGGTCCGCTGGCAAGAGTATCCCGAAGCAGCATCAGCATTAGTTTATACATCATTAGATATTGAAAATAATTTAATGGTAACCGTTGGCTACACACAAACACAGGCAGTAATTCAAATGTTTACACGTAACTAAATAATTCTTTTGAATAACAGACAGGAGGACATATGAAAATTTTAACTCTCTTATTTTGCACTCTTTTACAATTCCTAATTTGAAAGCTGTCACGGCCGAACTATAACAAAAAACTCTCAAAGTTTGCCCCCTGTTTTAGCTTTATAATTTATTCGGCGGTAATGTAGGGATAGTTTTTAATCCGAGAATTTGAAAATGCAAATTCAATTAATTCCGGGTAATATATTACTCTATCATAAAAAAGCTGGTTTACACCAAACAATAATGTTTGCGCATCGTAGCCCAGTATGCGCAGAAAAGCTGCCATGCTTGCACTTAACTAACC
>JBATIA010000365.1:0-2522 GCA_049667415.1 Ignavibacteriaceae bacterium | reverse complement strand
GGACATATGGATTCTAATGGAAGTAAAAGATTTTTGAGAAATTTATCACTTGACCGTGCTAAAGCTGTACTTGAATATTTCTCGTTCTTTGGTGATTTAAAAAGAGAAAACTTCCAGGTTTTTGGCATGGGAGGTAATTTCCCGATTGACAGTAACGATACTGAGGAAGGAAGAAGCAAAAACCGCAGAATAGAGATTGTTCCTGAAGAATAGCGATTGTTTGAACACTAGATATATATGAACTAATAAGTAGAAAATGTATTCTTACCGGTAAATTCTACGGGTTAGGAGAGTATTGTACATTTTTTTTGCATCTTACAAACGATCGTAAATGGTATAATTATTATTGAATTATAGCTAAGTAGTCCATTAATAAATTGTAGAGAATACAAAATGAGCCAGCTCAATTATCCTCTCGCAGATGGAATATCTGCTTTGAAGCGAAACAATAATGCTGATTTATTCTTGGGTGAACGAGAAGAGAAACTAATCAAAGATACTTTAAATGGAAAGATAAGCTTATCGATTAAGAGGAAGTTGATTGGGAAAATAAAATTTATAATAGGATTAATTTACTTCTTCTCTTTGATGTATTTAATGTTAAGGCTTTTTATCTAAGCAAGGCACAGAAAAAAATTTTAATTTGTAACCGGATAACTCATCCGGTTTTTTTATCACTTTATTTTCTTAATTACCTTAGCTGGAACGCCTGCAACGACAGAATTGGGTGGAACATCTTTTGTAACAACAGCACCCGCACCAACGATCGAATTTTCACCTATAGTTATTCCACATAATATAGTTGAAGAAGAACCAATTGAAGCTCCTTTTTTTATGAAGGTCTCAACAACTTTCCAATCGGAATCTATTTGCATTGATCCATCCATATTAGTTGCTCTTGGCAACTTATCATTTATAAAAGTAACATTGTGACCAACAAAAACATTATCTTCAATATGAACTCCTTCACAGATAAAGGTGTGAGAAGATATTTTGCAGTTCTTTCCTATGAATGCATTTTTTTGAATCTCTACAAATGTTCCAACCTTGGTACCGTCATCTATAGTGCAACCGTAGAGGTTAACGAAATCGTAAATTTTTACATCCTTGCCGAGTTTAACATTATTTATATTTTGTTTGCTCATTGTATTATCCATTGATTATTAGAATCTATTTTTAGAAATGTAAAAACAGTTTTGAATTCTTATTCTGGAAATTAAATTAGTGAGGAATTTTTATGAATTATTAAAACAAAAACTTAGATTTAATTTGCCGGTAGAAGTTCTTCGACAATCGATTATTCTACTACCAGGCTGTCTAATTCAACAATCTTACCCATATTTGACAATGAAATATCTGCGGCTTCAAGAAGTTTTACAACTGCAAGACCCTCCTCACCACTAGTTAAAGGTTTCCTGTTTTCTTTGATTGCTGATATAAATTCTTGTGCACCGAGAGTAAGTGCTTCAGTCTGGTTTACTTTTGGAGAAAACATATCACCGATTCGGTATTGTACTAAAGCTTCGTGAATTTTTTCAGCAGATGTAAATTCAACCCCGCTATCATATACTTTAATCTTTTCAAAGTTTTCCATGTCATCGTAGACCAACATTTTTTTATCGCCCCCAATTATAATTCTTCTTATTTTGACCGGTGAAACCCAGTTGACATGAAAATGAGCAAAACAGTTATCCTCAAAATAGATGCAAATGTGAGCAAGATTTTCTTTACCATTGAAATTAGCAATTCCATTTGCGGCAAGAGCTTTTGCTTTTCGGTTTTCAAGAAGGAAACTCATTATGGATAGATCGTGAGGGGCTAAATCCCACACTACGTTTACATCTCGCTGGAATAGTCCAAGGTTAATTCTTTCTGAATCAAAATAAATTACGTTGCCCAACTCTTTTTTTTCAATCAGCTCTTTAATCTTTCTTACTGCTCCATTGTAAATAAATGTATGATCAATAAAAATTTTAAGATTATTCCTATCAGCAATTTCAATAAGTTCTTCTGCTTCTACCGATGTTGAGGTGAAAGGTTTTTCTACCCATATATGTTTCCCCGCTTCAAGAGACTTTTTTGCTAATGAAAAATGAGTATCAACGGGAGTCGAAATAGCAATTATATCAGAATCACCCTTAATTAAATTATTGTAGTCCTTACTGAGTTCAGCGGCAGGAAATTTTTCTTTAATTAACTGAAGTCGGTTCTCTCTTATATCGCAAGCAATAACTTGTTTTACATCTTTATGAGCAAGAAAATTCCTAACCAAATTGGGACCCCAATATCCGAGGCCAATTACCCCTATCTTCATTTTAGTTCCTCCGGAAATTTAAATCGATCTACCTAAAATATGAAATCTTTCTAACTATTAACTATTTTGCTCCCCTGGCAGTTATTATGGCGGGAATTGTTTGAAAAATCAATTGAAGATCTAACCATGGAGACATATTATTAATATAGTATAAATCAAGAACAACGCTATCTTTGAATGAAACTGAGCTTCTCCCCCAAACCTGCCA
>JBATIA010000364.1:0-1689 GCA_049667415.1 Ignavibacteriaceae bacterium | reverse complement strand
ATGGAATATTGAGTTTAGAGGTGATGTTTTTTATCTGCTCGGCAGAAAAAAGCGTTATTTTTTCATTTTCAACTACACACGGTCCGGCAATCAAAACAAATGGAAGACCACCCCCAACATTTACATTTCCTATTTCAATCATAGTAACAATATTTTTTTTACTGTAAGAATATGTAAATATAAGAAATAATAGGATTTTATTGCTGATAAATTGTTCGCCATCACTGGATTTGAAATCTTTATTTATTGACTCTTTACTTCTAAGGATTTAATAGTTCGAATCCGATGCTAACACAGTCATCCAAACCTTACTAAAAAATTCCTGGCTTCAAAATTTTGCATTGCATAATCAAATGTATTCATTAAATTTTACTTCAATTCTTTTCAATATTTAGAAACAATTTAGAGTCATTTAATATGTTCAAACGAATTCTATTCCTTTTTATTATTATTTGTACAGCTTATATATTCAGTCAGCCGAAGGAATTACTTAACTCTTCGGAAATAAAAATTGCTCTAAATAGGTTAAATACTCTGGGAACAGTTCTCTATGTTGCAGCTCATCCTGACGACGAGAATACCGCTTTTCTCACTTACTTTAATTATAGAAAAAATATTAGGACCGGGTATCTTTCACTTACAAGAGGAGATGGCGGACAGAATTTAATTGGTGACGAACAAGGAGATTTATTAAGTGTGATCAGAACTCAGGAGTTGCTGCAAGCAAGAAGCATTGATGGTGCAGATCAATTTTTTGCAAGGGCGGTTGATTTTGGTTACTCAAAAACTCCGGAGGAGACTTTCAAAAAATGGGGTAAAGAAAACATTCTATCAGATGTTGTCTGGATAATAAGAAAATATAAACCTGATGTTATAGTTACGCGGTTTCCTCCCTCGGGAATTGGTACGCACGGTCATCATATTGCTTCTGCAATTTTAGCTGTTGAGGCATTTGATATGGCGGGTGATCACAATGCTTTTCCGGAACAATTACAACATGTTGATCTCTGGCATCCAAAAAGAATTTACTGGAATGCCTGGACACCGGCACTTAATTCAATGGGTATAAGCAGCGATACTTTGATAAAAATAAATTTCGGAGAATTTAATCAGTTACTAGGAAGATCTTATACAGAGATCTCTGCCCAAAGCAGGACTATGCATAAGAGCCAGGGGTTTGGAGCTTCAGGCAACAGAGAAAACTATTACAATTATTTTTTACAGCTTGCAGGAGAACCAGCAAGTAATGATCTGTTTGAAAATATAGATGTAAGCTGGAATAGAGTTAAAGGAAGTGAAAAAGTTTCAGCACTTCTACGTCAGGTAAATATGGAATTTGATTTTGAAAACCCGGCTAAGGTCTTACCCAATCTTATTAAAGCTTATCAGGAGTTACAGAAAATTGATGACAATTACTGGGTTAAGATCAAAAAAAATGAACTGCTTAATGTGATAAAATCCTGTTCGGGAATTTGGGTAGAAGCTGTAACGGACGAAAATCTCTTATGCCCGGGAAGCGAAATAATTGTTAAGACAGGTTTTGTGAACCGTTCAGATGTACCTATTACTTTAAAATCCATTCATGTTGATTATCAGGTAAAGGATTCCACTTTAGATTATAATTTGACTAACGGAGAACTTGTCTCAGTTGAACGAAAAATTTCTATTCCTGATAGTGTCGCTTACAGT
>JBATIA010000363.1:0-2954 GCA_049667415.1 Ignavibacteriaceae bacterium | reverse complement strand
AGTGTATACAGGTTAGTTTCAACAACATCTCCTACATTCTCTATGTAGTTTGTAGCTGCAAGGTAAGACTGGAGCAAATTAGATTCCTGATTCGTCAATTCCTGCTTAGATAGCTTTCCTAAAAAGTTAATTATTATTTCGTGAAGGGCATCTACTTCGTTGTCCATCTTTCTGACCAACTTTAATTTTTCCTTATTACCCGAAATAAAAGTACGAGGAATTTCACCAACCATCCATAAAGCACGTTTCGCCTGCCTGAAGATTTCCATTCGCACTCTGTCGAGAGCTATAGATGGAGTTTTCAAATAAATTTTATTAATATATTTAGGTTGAATCATCTCCGGTTCGGCTACTGGTCGAACCGGGAGTATCCAGGAAATAAATTTTACAATAGGAGTTAATAAAGGAAGAAATAAAATTGTATTGACTAAATTGAAAATTGTATGTGCATTTGCAATTTGTCTTGGTGCTTCAGCGGCTAATCTGTTAATTCCTGTTAGATAGGGGAATGATGGTGAAATAAACCTAACTATTTCAGAAAGATAATAGATGAAGGGAACCCAGATAATTACTCCAATTACATTTACAAATACGTGGCTCAATGCAGCTTGTTTACCTTCTCTGGGTGCACCGATAGAAGCTAAAATTGCCGTGATGCAGGTTCCAATATTGGCTCCAAATGTTAAAGCGATGCCTGCCTCTAAAGAAATAAATCCCTGGCTTGCAAGAGTAATTACAATACCAATTGTTGCAGCGGATGTTTGAATAACCGCTGTGAATAATGTTGCAGCTACTATCCCTAACAGAGGATTTTCCATACTTTTCATTAAGTCTAGAAAAGGTTGATAAGATCGTAATGGATATGTTGAATCACTCATCAGATTCATGCCGAGGAAGATTAATCCCAAACCAAGAATCATTAATCCAAGGTTTTTAATTTTATCCTGTTTAACCAGGAGTTTTAAACCAAAACCTACGATGATCATAACGAATGATAATTCCGTTACTTTGAATGCAATTATTTGAACAGTTAATGTTGTTCCTACATGCGCACCCATAATTATGCTAATAGCTTGTTTGAGGTTTATAAGACCTGCTGAAATAAACCCGACAACAAGTACAGTTGTAATTGATGAGGATTGAATGATTGATGTGATGAATGCACCTGAGAAAGCACCTTTGAGCCGGTTTGAAGTCATTCTTGAGAATATCTTCTTCAAGCGGTTCCCGGCAATACCCTTTAGAGCATTTGTCATTTGCTCAAGACCGAATAAGAAGAGTGCTAAACCACCAAATAAGCTTAAGAGTATAGGAATAATTTTTATAGAAAAAGTTGTATCCATGTAAAAACTTTTATTCCGGAAAAACTATATTCCTAAATAAAGTATTTAAAATGAATTATTCCACTAATAAACGAAAAAAAATATTTATGGTGAGATAATAAACTAGGTGAGTACTGGTGAAAAAGATTTTTTACCTAATAGTCTTGCCATCTCAGATAAGTCTTTCATTAATTTATCGAATGTGGCGATGTCAATGGATTGCTGACCATCTGAAAATGACTTTACAGGTTCGGGATGAACTTCGATCATTAAACCATCAGCACCTGCAGCTAATGCAGCTTTGCTTGCAGCAGGAACCAAACTACTTTTTCCTGTACTATGGGAAGGATCTACAATTACAGGAAGATGTGTTAATTCTTTCAACGCAGGAACAGCCAGAATGTCCAGCGTATTTCTTGTGTAATTTTCAAAAGTTCTGATTCCGCGTTCACATAAAATTACTTTTTCATTTCCAACCGATAAGATGTATTCAGCAGCAAGTAGGAACTCTTCAAGAGTTGCGCTCATATTTCTTTTTAAAATTATTGGTTTGTTGGTTTTGCCTACGGCTTTAAGCAGTTCATAGTTGTCCATATTTCTTGAACCAATTCGTAGAATATCTGCTTCAGTTGCAAGCCGATCAAGGTGATCCGTACTTAAGACTTCAGTTTCCAGCAGTAAATCAGTTTCAGAGTGTAGAAGTTTGAGCAGTTCGATGCCATCAATTCCAAATCCCTGGTATGTATATGGTGAAGTCCTTGGTTTGAATAAGGAACACCTGAATATTTTCGCACCTGAGTTTTCAACAGCTTTTGCAGTAGTGATAGCCAATTCTTCACTCTCAATACCGCAGGGTCCGGCAATGACGGTAAAGTATCCTTCACCGATATGAACATCATTCAAATCAATGACGGTGTTTTGATCTGAATTGATTCTTTTAACCTTTGTTTCCAGCAGTCTTTTCATAAATAATTTTAATGCAACAAATCTTTACTATTGACAAATACAAAAATACAAAATTGTTTTTATTTCAAATAGACTAATTTTAGTTAATTAGTTGATAAACAAAACTAATAATAATAAAGTTTCATTGTGCATTTTAATCATACTCAACCAGTATTATCCTAGAAATAGAACTTGTTGGGAAGACATCAGGACGATGAGATTACATTTGTTGTTTTCAAAGTGAAATAATATTTAACTTGCATCATAAAAGTTTTAGGAGACTGTAATGAACGTAAAAATAAGTGAAACCGAAAATGCAGTAGTAATTAAACTTGAAGGGGAGATGATGCTCGGGTATGAAGCAAACGATTTTCACGAAGGAGTTAAATCAAGTTTGGAGAAAAAGAAAAAAAATGTTGTGGTAGATTTAAGCGAAGTAAAATTTATCACGAGCTGGGGAATTGGAATTTTGATCCATGGTTACACCACTGCAACAAACGGGGGAAGGTCCTTTAAACTTGCTGCGGTTCCTGAAAAGATCAAAGAAACTTTTGCTAAAATTAAAATTGATTCAATCTTTCAACAGTATAATTCTGTTGATGAAGCTTTAAAGAGTTAAGTCTTTTTTAACTTCCCAAACAAATTAAATATCTCAAATATCCGCCTGAGGCGGACTATATCCCAACC
>JBATIA010000362.1:0-1721 GCA_049667415.1 Ignavibacteriaceae bacterium | reverse complement strand
TAAAATGAGTGAGAAATGTAAGTCGAATGTCTTCGAATGAAAGTTATACTTTATGTAACGCTGCACTCCCACCAACCCACGTTTTGTTTTTGTTGAAGTCAACTCCCATCATCTTTCCTGTACTTAGCCTTACAAGGTTGTTAACGAGAATTGGTTTCTCTTTCCAGAAATACATCATCCTTATTTCAACTTTAGCGAATTCATCTGGAGTTTCAATCAGAGGTGTGTACTCTACTTTCTCCTGTAGTATATAATTCTCAGGGTCTTTTATCTCATCTAGCATTTCTTTAGTTACATCAACCTTAACTCCGAGCCCGGCAAAAGAGAAAAGAGGTTTTAAAACATAATTTTCTAAATCAACAGGATAAGAAGTAAGATCGCGCAAGTAAAAACAGTTTGGTACAAATTCACCCTTCAGTACTGGAAGAGAATATTTGCTCATTTTGTAAAACCAATTTGGATGTGGAGCCCAGTTTACATTTAATTCCTCCTGCAAATCAAAATTAAATTTTCTTTCGGTTCTGCTGAGCTCATCAAAAATTACCCGGTTGTATATTCTTTCGATAGGAATTTCAATTCCATTCTTTTTGTAGTAGAGAATCTTGCCCTTTTTTATTACATCTGAAATGCAAACTTCTGTTACTCCAAGCAATTTTTCAGTAGCTGCGAAGTCAACTCGGGTTTTTTGTTTTTCCGGTTCTATTTCCAGCAGTATAACAGTCGCAGGATCAGCCTCAGCCACAATTACATCTCTTAACATCTTGATATATTCATCCGGTGAAATATTGTTAAAATATTGTGTAAAGTCCGCAGGAATGTCGAAATGTTTTCTGAGAGTATGCTCAAAAAAGTATTGGTAACTATAAAGAGTTGGAAATCCTTGCAGTTCAATTAGTTTTGGATAAAACTCACCAGTTGATTCTTTCTTGCAAATAGCAAAATCAAAAACAAAAAATTCCGGATGATCTGTCTCCCCAGGAATGTGAAGATGAGGTGGGACAGCATCCTTCATTTTTAATTTAAATTCATTGCTTGTTACCTGTTTACAAAGTTCATCGCAGGCTTTTAATAATTTGGTTTTCAATTCATCACTTAAAAAAAGTGGAGTCTCAGAAATTCGGAAATCAACAGAATATTTTAATGATGTATTAATATCTTTCAGAAAAGCTTCATACTTTTCTTGTGTGAATTCTATATTGAATTTTTTACGTAGTTCTGGAATCATTTATTACTCATCACAGTAGTCAACTCATCAATCGCATAATTCAGGAAAGATGGAATAACTGTCTTCCTTGTTTTTTTAATAGTATCAGGTCGTTCAAGAATTTTTATCATCTCGAAATATCTTTCTTCTCCATACTTTTCTACTACTTGCTTTTTTCTTTCATCCTGCTTAAAATGATAAAGCATACTATCAGGATCAGCTTCAGGATGAAATTGTGTGCCCACAATCTCATCAGAAATTCTCACTGCAGCAAGTGCCGGTTGAGCTTTCTCATTATCATCAACAATTTCGTAAGAAAGAATTTTAGCACCGAGTTCTTTTATGACTTTTTCATCTGGTTCAATTACCTGGAACTGCCTGATATCAGCCGCGTAAAATGGATTTGATAATCCGTTAAGTATTGAATCAGATTTTCCTTCCTTCGTCAAACTAAATGGCATTACTCCGAATGATTTTGAATGACGCTGGTTAACATTTCCGAATTTAAAAAACCTGC
>JBATIA010000361.1:0-15180 GCA_049667415.1 Ignavibacteriaceae bacterium | reverse complement strand
ACGTTTTTTAGTGTACTTCTTAAATCACCTGCTTCTGCAAATGTTGCAAATATTAAAAAGTAAAGATTATCCTGTTTATCAATGGAGGCAGGTTTATAAATTGTTGCAAGAATATCGTTTGATTCAGTGCCTTGTAGATAAAGCTCAAAATTATTTTTGTCTTTCAGATTCTCAACTGCTTGCGTTAGTATATAGATATAATTCTGGTTAAGCAAATGATTGGAAATATCAATGGGATCTCCATTCCATATTAAAGCAATATCAGCATTAATCCGTTGTGATATATTATCCAACATTTCAGTACTAATAACTTTACCATAAATATATTTTCGATTATCGGTTCCTTCAAAAGACATTAGAATTACATAGGGGTTGTAGTTCAGAAATTCTTTCAAATTGAAGTTTCGTTCGGGCAAATAAATATCGTGCTTAACAACGTAGCGCAAAAAATTTTCGTCTGGCTTATCGTTTGTTTCAAGAATAAAATCGATGTTTTTCGTTTGCAATCTTTGATTACTAAACGCTGATTCAATCCCATCGTTGTAAAGGGCAAAGAAATCATCTTCAACATCAGATTGCAATGATCTATAAACGTAGGTGAAACTGTTCGCAGATTGTTTAAGGTTGCGGGTCTGAAATGATGTGAGAACTTCGTATAAAATTGTATAAAAGACCAGAAAGGAGCTGCCTAAGATTAGTACAACTATCAAAAAATTGATTAGCAATATTCTGAGGCTGATCTTCATTTATTTCCACAGAATTAATTAACTTTTTGAAGAACTTTTCTGATAGATATCAGAAGTTCGTTAAAATCATAAGGTTTGCTAAGAAAATCTGAGGCACCTAATCTGGCAGACTCAATAGCGGGCTTTATATCTGAATGGGCAGTTAAAATTATTACTTTGGGTTTGCTGCCCGGTTGGCTATTAATATCTCTTTGAATATCAAACCCATCTTTATCGGGGATTTTTAGGTCAAGAAGAACGAGATCAGTCCTATTATCATTTAAGAATCCAGCAACATTCTTACCTTCTGTCAAATAACAGGCATCATATCCGTTTGCACCTAATTCTTCTGTAAGAATATTGCATAGATTAATATCGTCGTCTACTATAAGAATTGATTCCATTTTTATGGTGTCTCGTCACCGGAGCCTTCATTAAATTTGTAATACTTAATCCTATTTTCACCTTGTGTTTTTTCCTGCCCCAAAAGATTTCCGGAGTTTGGATTTTCAAATCTCTCACGTAGCGTTGGGACCAGTTCGGTTTTTAATAGAATAACCAGTTCCTTCTTCACTACTGTAGTCTGATCATAACCTGTTAAATACCTGATACCCAAAACCCACCAGGGAAGGTCTTTAAGGAATGGAATTCCATTGCGTGCTACTGTTTCTTCGTTAACAAATAAACCACCAATTACTGTTTCCTCTCCATCAAGCATTAATACTTCAGTAGATGCTGATGTCTTTTTTATCTCAGTGGTTGTCTCAGTGCTTAGAAAAGAACTTCGTTCAACTCCAATATTTAACAAAACATAATCTATACCCTCTTCTTTATGTATATATGGAGTGACAATTATAATCGTTCCTGTAGGGAAGAATTTTTCGGTAGTATTACCTGCAAAATCTCTAATTCGCACAGAAAAATCCGAACCAATTTGTATCCTGCCTTCATTCCTGTCTCTTACAACAATAGTTGGATTAGAAATAATTTCACCAAGACCATTCGTTTCAAAAAATTTGAATACAGCAGTGGCTTCTCCGAAAAAGTTACCCACCTTAAAATCAGAATTTACACCAAGTTCGAACTCGGGTTGCAGTCCCTGCTGCTGTCCCTGCCCACCTTGGCTTTGATCCAATTCTGTTTCTGTTCTGAGTAAACCGGTTAAATTTGTTTTATCTCCTGATAATAAAACTTCCCAATCAAATCCTACTTTCCTGGCATTCTGAACATCCATTTCAAAGAACACAGCGGATATTTTAACCTCTCTTTGTGTTAGAGGGGCATAAGTATCCGGCGTTTTTTCAAACTCTTCTGTTGTTTTCGATCTGACAATAATAACATCCTCTTTTGCTTCATACTCAAGACCGGCAAAATTTACTATCATCAGAAGTGCTTTGTCGTAAGGCATATTGGTGATTTCAATACCAATAGGATCCTTCTTTTGAGATGTTGAAACAATTCTTCTTCCTGAAACGCTCTCACTAACTTTACTCAGTAATTCAATCGCCTGATTAAAGGGAAGTGTTTCAGACATTGTAACTAATTCGTCCGGGTTTTGGTACGTTTTAAACCTGCGCTCCCAGAATTCCTGGGGAGAGGCTTGAAGGACGATGAAAAGTGATAAAACGAAATAAGTGATTATGTTTTTCATATTTATACTCTTGAGTTTTACTTGTTTCTTTCTAGTTCTAATGTAACTTTTTCAATTATTCCACCTTTGTTCAAGATGAAACTAACTGTGTTGTTGTCATAATCAATTTTGGTAAGGTATCCCAAATAGACCTGTTCACCTTCCCAAACTAAGTAAGTATTCCCCTTGGTATCAGCAACAAATGCACCTTCAGGAATTAAAGCTAGCAATCGGGCACCTTGAACATCAAGCAGATTATCAACGTTCGGAGGTATCTCGTTTCTTATTAATGGATAGAAGGCATCATAAATTGGCTCGGTTGTAAGTTTGTTCTCAACAAATTCAGCCGGGGCAAAGCGATTATCTGAAGAAAAATATACCTGCGCAAGTAGTTCAAAATTAACAAGAAATAGTGGTACTTCATCTTCGGTTTTAATCAGGTTGCTAAGAGTAAGTTTACTAATCTTTTTAAGTTCCTTACTTTGCTCTATAGCATAAATCATTTTATAAACATCATTAAAATTTCCACCCCCGGTAAGCTTGTACTCATAAAAGAAAAATTCCTTGGCTGGTGCCTGCCTGATAAATTCAACATTCACCTGTGTAATTTCGGGGAAGTTGGCAACAATATTGTTTATAAAGTTGTAAAACTTGATGGAGGAAACGTTCTGCGGAATGTTAAACTCTCTGTTCGCAAGAATTGAATCAAGCTCGGCTGATCTTTTTTCCAGAGCAAGATATCTTTCGTTTAATTCCACCGGGTCATAAACGTTTTTGTTCAGCTCATCAAGTTTTTCCTGTCTTTCTGATAAAGCTCCTCGTTGAATAACGAATAAATAAATCCCGCCTGCAACCAGGATGATTATCAGCAAGGCAAGTACACTGAGAGTGCTAATTAATTTCTTATTCATTTTTCTTCTGCTGATTTGAAATTTTAAAATTTAAGTTGAACCTGTATGCACTCCGTTCACGCAAGGCTTCATAAATCATACTTTTAAGCAGTGCGCCATCAATTGAATAAGCAAAATCTGTAAGTGTATTTCGAGATAATGAATATCCTTCAGTCTCAACATCATCTCCTTCGTTATTTATTTTTGAAAGCCATAAGTTATTATTGCTTTGGCAAAAACCGGAAATTTGATTAATTGCTTTATTCCAGACTCCTGTTCCCACTGCAGCGGAATCCAATATTGCCTGCGTTTGACCAAAGCTGCTTATCTTTCCTTCAATGGCAGCTATTTTTGTTAACACTTCCTGGTTTTGCCTTAAAAGTATGGTCTTCGATTCGATTTCGCCGTCGAGCTCCCTAAGCATTCTGTTATTTGTAAGAACCTTTTGCGTAATAAAGAAAGCCGCAATAAATAAAAGCGGTAATAATGCATATCCATGCCAGGAGAACTGTACAACCTTCTGTTCTTCCTTAATGCTTTTGGGAAGAATTTGTAATCCTTGATGTTCTTTATTCAGATCATCGTAGTAATCTATTGCTACTGCTACAGGAATACTAAAGCTGGAGAATTTCTCTTTTGTTTCTTCATTAAGCGCTGATAAATCCAGATCATCAAATTCAAGTCGGCTAACATTTGCTTCGGGAAAGGTTCCGTAAAAAGAAAGTATTATATTTTCAGAATCATCTTCTCCACAGACAATAATATTATCCAAAGACGAAATACCACCATTTTCCATCTCTAGCAATATTTTTGAAAAATATACGTCGTATGTATGAAGATTTTGTGTGCCTATATCAAGCGTGGTACCAATGTGTTTTACCCTTCTTCCTTGTAGAAAAATAAGCTTGCTATATTCTTTGCCGATGTAAACAATAAGGGAATGGTCATCGGGGAAAAACTTTTTTCTTTTAGCTACATAATATGCAAGGGATAAATCCGAACTTTTTATCGAGGGTATTTTGTAACCTTTCTTTCCTTGATGTCTTGCAAGTGAATTAATCATACTTGCACAAGGAATATTATCGGTTACAAAAACACAGAGAAGGGCTTTATCAGAAAGCTCGATGTAATCAAGGCTGTTTTTATGTACTAAAATATTCTTCGATTCCAGAATATCATTAATGATCTCTTGCTTCAACTTGGCAGGATTGGGAGGTCTGGCTCCCTCAAAGATATGGTAGTAGATATTCGGCTCAGTTAACGCGGGAATAAAAAGGTGCTTACTTAAGTTGAAGCCACTAAGAGCGGCGCTGGCTTCGGTTATACCCGAATAATCCGAATCTCCCTTTAGAGAAGCCGATTCGTCTAATCCCTCTATATCTAATGATTCCTCTTCCATCCGAAATCCACCATCGGCTTTTCCCAGATCAGTTGAGGATTTATAGAGACTAACTGATGCTGTTTTCAAGACAGTTGGTTTACCACTACTACTGTCTTTACTTACAACAGCCAGTTTAACATCATTGCTTTCGCAGTATACAGTTATTACTGGTTTCATTTTGCTGATAACAATTGATTGATTCTTGTTTTATTGTTTGAATAGGTAACCGCTGTTTCGAGCGATATCCTTTTCTGATCATATAAACGTTTTAAGTCCTGTTCCATTGTAATCATACCTAGGTTTCCACCCTGGTTAATCATCATATAAATTTCACTTAAGTTGTTATTTTTAATTGCAGCCTTAACACTTGGCGTGACTATCATAACTTCCTTAGCTAATATAACTTTTCCATCCAGTGTGGGAACAAGTTTCTGTGAAACAACAGAGACTAAAACATCTGCAAGTCTGTTTCTTACTCTTTCCTGCTCAGTTGGATTTACTTCTGCTATTATTCTTTCCAATGACTCCGTGGCCGAAGAAGTATGCAATGTTGAGAACACCTTGTGACCTGTATCTGTTACTTCAAGAGCTGCCATAATTGTATCTGGGTCTCTCATCTCACCAATTATTATTATGTCAGGATCTTGTCGTAAGGATTGAATTACACCTTCCTTAAAGGACAGCACATCCCTTCCTACCTCTCTATGTTTTACAAGGCAGAAATTTGAACTATGTACATACTCAACAGGGGCTGCGATTATAATTACATGTGCCGGGTCAAATTTATTATGAAAGTCGACAATAGAGTCAAGAGTTGTTGACTTACCAGAACCTGTAATTCCGGTTATTAGTGTTAAACCAAATTTAATGTAATTATGACTTAAATATTTTATAGCAGTAGGGTGAAAATCCAGAGAAGCAAGCGGGCGAATATTAGTATTTATCGCTCTCATATTACAAGTTAGCGTATCTAGATCGAAATAAGCGTCTGCTCTGAATCTTACATTAATCTTTCGTCTTTCATAAAAAAATGTATAACTAAAGTCGAGGTTTCTTGTCGTTGCAATATATTTTTTTTGATTTGAATTGAACAGGTTGGCAATTAATAATGCAGCTTCGTCCTCTGTAAACTGAGGAAGATCTTTTATCCTCTCCAGCTTTCCATAAATTCTCATCCATATATAGCCTTCGTTTCCATGTCCGCCTATTTCAATATCTGAAGCATCGCGCTCAATCATCGAAGTCAGAATTCTATTTATAAATTTTCTTAATGCAACAATATTATCTTCCTTCAACTTGCTACTATTCTCGAGGATATAAGAAACTCGATCCGGACCATAGAGTGCTTCAGGTACCGATGCACAAAAATCAGATAAAATCTTTTTTTCTTCTTTTACTATCAAGTTAATGCTTTCAATTTATCTATTATTTTTCTCTTCTCAACTAGATTAAGTTACTTACATATTTTATTCCAACAGAAAACACGATAATAGTAATTAAATAAATTGCCAAAACAGAAAAACTGCTTAAAATTGACTAATCTATAACCAATTGTAAAAAAATTTAACTACTAAAACAACTCAACCAGGTAAGTAAAACTTACCACCAAAGTAAAAAATTATTCCTCCATTGTCGAGGAAAGTACTTCCTCGATAGTAGACAATCCAAGTTTAACTTTTTCAAGACCGGTCTCTCTTAAAGTTAAAGTTTTATCTTTTTTTGCTTGTATCTTTAGAGCTTCTTCATCCACATCTTCTCCTGATTTTACAATAAGGTGTCTAACCTCACTTGTAAAATAAAGAGCTTCATGAATAGCCATACGTCCTTTATACCCCGTTCCACCACATTCGGGACAACCAACTGCTTGATAAATTTCGTATGTCTTCCACTCTGCAACATTCAAACCAGCTGCTTCCAGTAATGCTTCATCAAAATTTGTTACTCTCTTCTTACATTTAGTACATACCTTTCGAATCAATCGTTGTGCAACGATAAGATTAATCGCATAAGCGATTAGGAAAGGCTCTATACCCATTTTAAATAATCTTGATACAGCACTTGGGGCATCATTAGTGTGCAAAGTTGAGAAGGTGAGGTGACCAGTGTTGGCAAGCTTAATGGCGGTTTCGGCGGTTACTTTATCCCTCATCTCACCAACCAATACTATGTCGGGATCATGCCTTAATATAGACCTGATAGCTTGCTCAAAATTCATCTTGTAACCAATCTTAAGCTGTCTCGCACCTTCTATCACATATTCAACAGGGTCTTCCACAGTAAGGACGTTCACTTCAGGATTTATAACCTGGTAAAGTGCTGCAACCAATGTTGTGCTTTTACCAGATCCAGTTGGACCTGTAAGGATAACCATTCCCTGTGGCTGATTAATAGCTTTAATAAATTTTTCTTTTGCAACACCTGCTAATCCAAGTTTATCAAGATCTTTAATTACTTTTCTGTCATCTAAAATTCTGATTACAATACTTTCGAACTTGTTCTTTAATTCCGTTCCAACCATCGGCAAAACAGAAACTCTGAATCTTATAATATATCCGTCTATCTCTCTCTGAATAAAACCATCCTGTGCCATTTCACGTTCAAACCTATCCATTCCTTTTCCACGGTCTTTAACAACAGCTATTACTGCCTCGGGAAGAGTATTCTCCTGAACGTGCCATAAACGCAGAGTGCCATCAACTCTCATGTAAATTTCAGTACGATGACCACTACAGGGTATGAAGTGAACGTCACTTGCACCCTTACGGACAGCTTCAACCAATGCACCTTCAACAAGATTTATTAGAGCACTTTTATTAATTTCAGCATCAAGCTCTTCTTCATCAAGATCCTCCCTGTCCTCATCAGGTATGAAGCCCTCGAGATCCTCATCGCTTATGTTCTTTAAAAATTGATTCTCAGGAGGGAATATTTTTTCTATAAGTTGCTCATAGTCTTTTTTTCTTATGAATATCACTTCATACTTTTTTGCATTAAGACCAAAAGCAACTTTAGGGATGTTTCTATTAGTGGGGTCGATAGCTGCAATAATTAATTTATCTTTTGCTTGCTCATCATAGATAAAAGGAATAATCTTATCCTTAAGCATTAATTCCCTTAGCTCTTCCCCACCCTCTTCTATGATTTTTCTAACTTCTTCCAGGTGGTTATTTTGTATTGCATCTAAATCAATATCGAGTTCACGAAACGCATAGAGTATAGCAACTTCTCTAAAAATAATATCGTGATCATAGTCAAAATCTTCAACAAGTATCTGGGCAAGATTTCGCCTTAGCTTATTACGGTCGTTTAATTTTGCATTTAATGCTTTTTCAAGAACCGGTGTATCTATTATCCCCTTCTTAAATAGAAAGTAACCTATTTTATCATTTATTTCCAATTTCGTCTCAATCATTTGTTACCCTTATCCTTTTCTAACTTACACCTGGTGTCTTTGGTCTTACCGTAGCAGTTTCTGCAGAGACTAAAGTTAACGCAATCATTATTACCATTATTATCATAGCAATAGTAACCTGAATAATCTCAATTAAGTTTTTAAGCCGGAAAACTGTTTCGCTTTCATAATAGTTGGCCAATTGAAGAGCCGTGTTTTTTATAGTACCAGATTCTTCACCAGAATGAATTCTTGATATGGCAGTTTCTGTAAAAACACCCGCTGCTTCAAAAGCATCTGTAACACCTGCGCCCTTTTTAAGCATAAGAGGAATCGCTATCGATTTAATCCTTTCTTCAAAATATCTGTTACCGGTTGCTTCCGCTGCAATCCTGATAGGCTCAATACTTTCAGCAGAACCGTGGTAAAGTGTGTAGAACACACGGCAAAATACCTCGATAACTGTTTTATGAATTAAAGGACCAATAACAGGTAATTTTAGGATATATTCATCAAAGAGCAGCCTTCCCTTCGCCGTTCTGCTAAACTGGAACAATGCTATTGGTGGAATAAAAACAACCGCTGCAATTAGAATGGGGTTTGCAATCACAAAATCACTAACTTTTAGTGTAAAGGCTGTCATAGGTGGTAATTCTATTCCAAAACGTACGAATAGTTTTGCGGTTTCAGGAAAAATGTAACCCACATAAAACAGCACAGCCACGAAAAGAACAAACAATGTTACCATAGGAGTGATAAGTGCACTTCTTAAGCTTTTATTAAATTCTTGCTTTCTTTCAAGGAATTTTGCAGTGGCATTGTATATCTCTGCCATGTTACCACTTTTTGATGCAAGACCCAGCATATAAGCTGTAAATTTTCCGAAGACATTTTGGTATTTTAGAAAAGTTGCTTCTGAGTCAGCACCTTTTCTAAGATCATTACTTATTTCTTTTAAAGTATTTCTTAATGTGGCATTTTGCGTGTCATTGGTAAGCAGGGTAAGTATTTCGCCATAGCCAAGTTTTTGGTTCAATAACTCAGCACTGATTTTCACAAAAGTTACTATTTCTGTAGTTGGTGGTTTGGGCTGAAAGTCTAATAGCTTTTTATTAACTGATAAGATACTATAACCTAGCCTTGCTAAAGCATCCTCAACTTCTTTTTTACTGAAAGCTTTTTGCTCACCCCTTATAGGTTTTTCTTTTCCCTTACGTACCCTATATATATAGGTAGATTTTTTTTGAACATCGCTCAGCTTAAGCTTATTTTTTTCTGCAAGCCTCTGAATTTTTTTCTTTCCTTCAACAGAGGAGTCTGCAGTAACAGTTCCTGTAATAGACTGTCCGTTTGACTTTAGCGCGGTAAATTTCAGCTCAACCATTTTTTTCTTTCCTGTTTAAAATTGACGTTGCTAAGTTTCCGTCAAATTTAGTTCCGAAATTTTTATTCTGTTTTTGTCATTATTATAACATTTAAGAAGAGTAGATATGTAAAAAGTTGCGTAAAAAAGAAAAGGCCGCAATAATTACAATTGCAGCCGTAAATCGAAGCATAGATAAAAAGAAGTTCAATCAAATTAAGAGTTACAACTTATGGTACCCTATTATTAAAGTGTGTGAAATGAAATTGGGTACATTATATACTTGGGAATTTAGAAATTTACACTCAGAAGCATTAATTGAAGTTGCTTACTAATTAGAATTTATTAATAATAAAAAAGGCTGCAAATAATTGCAGCCTATGACAAATGAAAATTAGGTATTTTACCAGCTACCTGTAGTAGTAATTGTTGTTGGGGTTACTATTGTAGTTACTACCCATCCATAACCTAATGTTGCAGTTGGTGATCCTGTTATAGTAACTTGCTGAGCTGCGACAGGATTAGCTACATAAGTTCCATTAGCAGTAGTTGCTAATTGAGTTGGAACATCCCAAGCAACGCCACCACCAGGTCCCGTGCCGTCGAATGTATTTCCGCCACCGCCCATTGATCCGGGTTTCTTATAATGCTGCTGTGCCATAGCACCTAAGTTTGTACAATCTGATACTACACCATCTTTTGCTGCTTCTTCAGCATTAGCGTTAAAGAGGTTAATACCAACAACTACAGCGATACCTACTATGATAACGCCAAGTACGATTAAGAGAAGTTGTTGCTGACCCATTTTTTACTCCGTTTGTTTGTTGTGATTTAGTGAATTAAGTGTTATTGTGAATTATGAGTTAGTGAATAATTGTTGTAAATATTTGATCCGCTCTTACTGTTGTTTGAACTTTTATTGAGTCATTCCCTGTAACTACTTCACTTCCTGTGCCAGTTATTACAACCTCGTCAGCAGCAATAGAAGCAGTCATGAAGTTTCCATTAACAGTTTGATTCATTTGATTAGGGATTTTAAAGCCAAGAAAAGATTGTCCCCCTCCTCCATATTCCTGAGGTTTTCTAAAATATTGAATCGCCAACGCACCTATAGCGGTTGTTTCTTCAATAAGAATATCGCGCTTTCCATCAATTGCGTTAGTTCTAAATAGGGCAATAGATATAGCTATAGCTACCGCAATAATTATAAGGGCTAAAATTATCATTAAAAGTTGCTGTTGACCCATTGTATGCTATCAAATTTTTAAATATTGAAACTTTGCATATTATGCACAAAAAAATATGCCAAGAGTTTAAAACTTTGAATAATTGATAATTTTCTAATCAGCGTAGCCGTAATTTTTGACGTGGTAAATATTACAAGTAAGAGTTTCAAAAGATATTTGGATAGGTCCGAACATAGCAATTTCGTAAATATTACCAACGAGTTATGTCGGTATACTTGTATGCACTGTTTCTTAAAACCGGAGTTTAAATATGAATCAATAAAAATTTTAGTCGATTTGATGTTTGTGTGTAAATCTTACTAAGCTTTTCTTGGCGACATTTTTGACAATGTAATAAACTCTAATCTGTCGGTAAATATGTGCCTCGGAGTTTCTAACTATAACTAATTTCACTTTTTAATTTAAGAGCAGACCATGACAAATTTACATTAGTCACTCAGAGGATATTTCAGGAGAGAATTTTAGAAAAAAAATTATATCGGGGAAAATTACTCAATCACGTAATTTTATGTGTAACTCTTTTAGCTGTTCTTCACTAATAATCGATGGTGAATCATCCATTAGTGAAATCGCGCTCGCGGTTTTGGGGAAAGCGATAGTATCTCTTATTGAATCTACACCACCAAATAGCATTACCATCCTATCAAACCCGAAAGCAATTCCGCCGTGAGGTGGTGCACCGTATTTAAAGGCATTTATTAAGAATCCGAATTTTTGCTGAGCTTCTTCATCATTTATCCCAAGTGCCTTAAACATCCGGGCTTGTAGTTCGGAATTATGGATTCTGATACTACCTCCTGCAATTTCATTTCCATTCAAAACCAAATCATATGCCTGGGCTTTAACTTTACCAGGTTCTTTTTCTAATAAATAAACATCTTCTAATTTAGGAGAAGTAAAAGGATGGTGCATTGCGTAATATCGTTTAGTTTCTTCATCCCATTCAAATAAAGGAAACTCTGTAACCCACAAAAGTGAGGGAGGAGTTTCGGGTTTAATGAGCTCTAACTTTTTTGCCATTTCCAAACGTAGGGAACCCATCTGCTTCAGAGTAGAATCTCGCTCTCCGGCAAGAATTAGTATTAAATCATTGGGTTTTGCATTCAAAATGTTTTTAAGATTATGAATTTCCTTTTCATTAATAAATTTTGCGGTTGGCGAATCAATCCCACCTTCAGTTACTTTAAACCAAACCAGACCTTTCGCCCCCTGAGTTTTAATAAAATCAGCTAATCCATCAATTTGGTTTCTGCTGAATGATGAACATCCGGGTGCTACTAATGCTGCAACGATACCACCAGAATCAACTGCACTTTTGAAGACTTTAAATTCTGTTTTACTAAATGCTTCGTTTAAGTTGGTAATCTGCATACCAAATCTTAAATCTGGTTTGTCACTACCATAATTTGAGATTGCTTCTTCATATGAAAGATGTGTTATTGGTAGAGATAAATCAATATCCCAGATTTCCTTAAAGAGTAATTTCATTAATCCTTCAACAATATTAAAAACCTCTTCTTTTTTTATAAAAGACATTTCCACATCTATCTGTGTAAATTCAGGCTGACGGTCTGCTCTAAGATCTTCATCCCTGAAACATTTTACAACCTGAAAATAGCGATCGAAGCCCGACACCATTAATAACTGTTTATACTGCTGTGGTGATTGTGGAAGTGCATAAAACTTTCCTTTATGAACCCTGCTCGGAACTAGATAATCACGGGCACCCTCAGGAGTGCTTTTCATCAGTACGGGAGTTTCAATTTCTACAAATTTATTTTCGTCAAAGTATTTTCTAACGAGTTGATACATCCTGTGCCGAAGAAGTAAAACCTTTTGCAGGGCTGGTCTTCTTAAATCGAGGTATCTGTATTTTAACCTTAGATCCTCAAACGCATCTGTATCATCTTTTATTGCAAATGGTGGTGTTTCAGCTTCATTAAGTATAATTAAATTATCTGCAAGCACATCAATTTTACCCGTTCCCAGCTCCTCATTAATTGCATCACTAGGTCTTTTTCTAACAATTCCTTCAATCGAGACCACAAATTCATTTCTTAATTTTTTTGCTAATTCATAAGCATCCTTATTAATATCTAATTCAAAAACTATCTGGGTGATTCCATATCGGTCCCTTAACCAGATAAATATCATCCCGCCAAGGTCTCTTCGCCGATCGACCCAACCGTTCAGAACTACTCTTTTACCTACATTTTTCTCCCTCAGTTCGCCGCAATTTTGTGTGCGAATATTAAAATTCATAAGTCTGCTTTTCTCCAATACTCAATTGTTGAGAGCGAAAATTAATCATTCCATTAGGGGTAAACAAATAAGTTAGCTGACTGTAAAATACGTTTGTTGAGAACTTTGTATCTACTATTGCCTTCACTAACACTTCATTTATTAGTAATTTTCAGTAATGAACACAGTAGAATTGATAAAAAAGAAAAGAGATGGAAAATCTTTTAGTACTATTGAAATAAATTTTCTTATCAACCAGTTTACAAACGGAAATATTCCCGACTACCAATTCTCTGCCCTCCTGATGGCTATTTTATTAAAGGGGATGAACTTTGCTGAGACATCAGCGTTAACGAATTCAATGCTGAACAGCGGGAAGATAATAAATCTTTCTTCTATTAAAGGATACAAAGTTGATAAACATTCCACAGGCGGTGTTGGAGATAAAACATCATTAATTATAGCGCCTATTGTTGCTTCAGCAGGAATTTATGTTCCAATGATTTCCGGACGAGGGCTTGGTCATACGGGTGGGACTCTCGATAAGCTGGAATCAATTCCTGGCTTTAAATCAAATCTCAGTATATCTGAATCCAAAAAAGTTCTGAAAAAATGTGGTACAGTATTAATAGGACAGACGAAAGAAATTGCGCCAGCAGATAAGATGATTTATGCTCTTAGAGATGTAACTGCAACTGTTGAATCAATTCCGCTTATCACAGCCAGTATTATGAGCAAAAAACTTGCAGAAGGTATTGATGGTCTTGTGCTTGATATTAAAACAGGCAACGGTGCATTTATGAAAAGCTACAGAGATTCAATTGAACTTGCTAATTCATTAATTCAGACAGCAAAGTCATTTAATAAACGAGTGATCACATTTATTACAGATATGAATCAACCTCTTGGAAATTATATCGGGAACTGGCTCGAAGTTTATGAATCAATCCAGGTACTAAAAGGAAAGATTAAAAACGATTTATATTCATTATCAGTAAAACTCGCCGGGGCAATGATATATTTAGGGAAAAAAGCAAAATCCATTCAGGAAGGTGAGAAGATTGCCATACAACAGATTAATAACGGTAAAGCATTCAAGAAATTTTTAGAGATCGTGGAACTTCAGGGTGGAGATATATATTATATTAGTAATCCAGACAAATATCCAAAACCAAAGTATTCAAAGAAAATCCGCTCAGCAAAAAATGGCTGTATTAAAGAAATGAACACTTACCAGATTGGAATGGCATCACTTGAACTGGGTGCGGGAAGAAGAACAAAAGAAGATAAAATAGATTTTAAGGCTGGAATCATTTTGAACAAGAAAATAGGTGATTACGTAAAGAGAGGTGACTTAATTTGCGAAATTTTCTCTGATTATAAATCAAAAATAAAATCAGCTGAAGCGATGGTCATTAACTCAATAATATTCTCGAAACCAAAACCATTAGTACCGAAACTAATTAAAAAAGTAATCCAATAGTAATGAAATAAATATTTTTTATTAACTGATTAAAGGAGGAAAATGCTATGCTATTTATTATAGCTTTAATTGCTGCAATTGTTGCATTCTTTGTTTACAGAAACGCCAAAAAAAGATTTCAAAAATCTGAGACAACATTCGCGATGATCGGAATCATTGTCGCATTGTTAATAGCGCTTTTTCAGTGTTTTACTATAATTCCTGCTGGACATACCGGAGTAATTGACTTTCTGGGTTACGTAAGTGACAATACTCTGAAGCCGGGAGTAAACATGGTTAATCCCATGGCAAATGTTGAAAAGATGAGTATCAAAACACAAGAATTGAAAGAATTAATGTCGGTGCCATCTAAAGAAGGATTAAGCGTTGATCTTGAAATAAGTCTATTATTTAAATTGGATTCTGAAAAAGCAAATGATATTTATAAAACGGTCGGACCAAATTATGCTGATATTATTTTAGTTCCTCAATTTCGTTCGGTTGTCAGAGGTGTAACCGCTCGTTATGAAGCAAAAGCATTGTATACTGCTTCCCGTGAAAAACTGGCGGGTGAGATTCTCGAGGAACTGGAAAATTTGGTTGGGCCCAGGGGTATTATTGTTGAACAGGCTCCTCTCAGACAAATTCAACTTCCAGAACGATTAACAAAATCCATCGAGGAGAAATTACAAGCCGAGCAGGAAAGTCAGCGAATGGAATTTATTTTAACACGTGAAAAACAAGAAGCAGATAGAAAAAGAATTGAAGCAAAAGGTATTGCTGATTTTCAGGAGATAGTTTCCAAAGGCATTAGCGAGCAATTATTAAAATGGAAAGGAATTGAAGCGAC
>JBATIA010000360.1:0-2464 GCA_049667415.1 Ignavibacteriaceae bacterium | reverse complement strand
CCATTTAACATTGGCATCAGTTGCTTCACTAAAACGCAGATCATCCTGGTCACGGGAGATAACAATTGCTATTTTATCGGTACTTTTAAATCCGAACTTTTCAAGGGCATCACCATCGGTGTGTATTTTGTATATATTTGCTTCAAGTGAAGTTTTTGAATGGTCAATTAAATATTTTTTGCAATTGTATTCGTGAGCGAGTTTTCTTGCCTCCATAGAATATTGCTCGGCAAGTTGATAATTCACTCTTCCTTTTACTTTCACCTGAACAATCTTTTTATCTTCCAGGTATTCAACTGTGTATTCCATTTCAAAACCTCCTCAACTTTATCATTTAATAAAATCATTACAACTAACTCTGTAAATCTCACCCTAAAGTTCATCAATAATTACATCTGTTACAATGATATTAATTATTACTGTTTGCGTACTGTCAAGTGAAGAAGAAGGAAACGAAAATCAGGTACTGAGCTTTAACCTCTTCGGTATATAAAATATCGTAAAAATAAAAATCAAAAACATAAACGCAGCACCGGTTAAAAACGGGAAAGGATATCCAAAAAACTCAAATGCAAATCCTCCCCATAAAGGTCCGAACATTCTGGCAAGTGCAGAAAGGGATTGATTTACACCGAGAGTTATTCCTTGCTCTGCCTCTGAAGTAACTTCGGAAATAAGACTTAGCAGAGTTGGCTGCAGCATTCCGGTTCCCAACGACAGAAAAATACCGTCTATAGCAAGCCACAGAAAATTTCCAGCATAAGGAATTATTGCAAGTGTAATCATAATGATAAATGAACCGATGTAAAGTATCCGCTTCTTGCCTAGAATTTTGGTAATCGGTCCAATCAGTCCACCCTGTACTAAAGCAGACGAGAGACCAATGATTCCAAACATATATCCATTTTGAAGATCACTAAAACCGTAAACCTGTAAACCAAGAAGTGCAAATGTTCCGTAAATATTAGCGAAAGAAAAAGTGAGAATGAAAAAGAGTGAAATTAAAATTGCCAGACTTGGATTTTTAAAAGCTTTTAAGATTGCATCAATATTTAATAATCTTCTTTTGGTATCCACAAATCCACTTCGGTCCGGAAGGGATTCAGGAAGCAAAATGATTGTCACAATAAAAGCAATAAAAGAAAAAGATGCAGCAGCAAGCCCTGTTTCCATATAACCGAGTTTGGAGAGGAATCCACCGATGAGCGGACCAAAAACAAATCCTAATCCAAAAGCTGAGCCAATCATACCCATTCCTTTGGATCGGTTTTCTTTTGTGGTTACATCAGCAATATATGCCTGCGCGACTCCAATACTGCTTCCACCAATACCGGCAACTATTCTTGAAACTAAAAGGATGATGTATGAGCTTGTGAATGCAAAAATAATATAGCCTAATGCATTGATAAATAAGCAAAGAACGATAACAGGCTTTCGTCCGTACTTGTCTGAATACTTTCCAAGAATTGGGTTAAAGATAAACTGTACGAAAGAATAGATAGCAATAGCTATTCCGATTGCAGCCTCATCAACTCCCAATTCTTTAACCGCAAATGAAGGTAGTATCGGAATAAGTATTCCAAATCCAAGCAGATCAATAAATACTGTAAGAAATATTAGCGAGAGAGCAGATTTATTTTTCAAAAAATTCTATCCTTATTTTCATCATTTAATCGTAGTGGATTTCAGAGTGAAATATATTTTTTATAAAGCCAGAAATACCAGTTCTGAAATGCTATACGAGTATTTCCATCTTCATCATACAAACCTGTATCTTTCCAGACTTTGAAAAGGTCGTCCGGTGAACCAATATCTTCCCAAAGTGCATCATAATCCCGAAGAACGAAATTCACGACAAACTTTAATTTGTTGTCTTCTGCTTCATTAAGCATGAGCGTAATATATTGATTCTGCTTTTGTGGAGAACCATTTAATACAATGCTGCCACCATAAACGGTAATCGAGTCTGCTGCATAACCAGTTTCAGTGATAGCAATCGGTTTAGACAATTGTGTAAATATTTTGTCGAACATATCTGTCGGAATTGTATCGCACACAAATCCGGTTAGATATGGATAAAGCGATACACCAAATAAATCAGTATAATTAATTAGATCATTTAGAACCTGCATTTGCTGTGAGTGATTTGCGTCTGTGTAACCTTCAACGAGATCCATACCTGTAAACGAAACAAATAATGGAAAGTTCGGATCTAGAATTTTAATTTGCTGATAAACATACTGGTGCAATTCCAGATATTCATTCCATAAATCAGGCTTCTGAATCATTAACAGGTTTACTTCTATCCCGATAACAAAAAAATCAGGATTAAAATAATTCATTATTCGAGTACAATAATTCAGGTATGCCTGCTTAACATCAGGATGATTAAATGAAATTGTGTCCCAGGGGGCTGGCAAAGACAGATCACCTTTTTCAGCCTTATAAGGCGCTAATCCATCTC
>JBATIA010000359.1:0-1645 GCA_049667415.1 Ignavibacteriaceae bacterium | reverse complement strand
TCACTCGGTGGAACTGGAAAGTAACCCTCTTTGTAACGTGGTTTATAACCAAGATTTGGATTTTCTTCTCGACCCGTATTCCATCTTCCTTCTACTGAGTCAACATGATAAAAACATCCGTTCGGTTTTGAATCGAATCTGACATCATCAAAAACAAAAAACTCTGCCTCTGGACCGTAATAAACTGTATCGGCTATTCCGGTAGATTTCAGATGAGCTTCTGCTTTCTGAGCGATATTTCTTGGACAGCGGGTATATTTTTCTTTTGTTGCGGGTTCATATATATCGCAGATTAAACTAGCTGTTGGTGCATCGATGAACGGATCGAAGAATAATGTATCCGCATCCGGGATTATCAGCATATCACTTTCATTTATGGCTTTCCATCCTCTTATTGATGAACCGTCAAAACCATATCCATCAACAAAAGAATCACTACTAAACTGAGTAACAGGAACAGTAAAATGCTGCCACTGTCCCGGAAAGTCCATAAACTTTAGATCTATAAATTTAATTTTTTTTGTTTTGATAAAGCTGAGAACTTTATCTATCGAACTTGGAGTTTTCGCCATATAGTTTTCCTTTTAAATTGATTATATATTTATTGCTGTTGTCTCTTTTATTGTAGAAAGAACATAAGTTGTTTTTGTACTTGTGACACCGAGCCAGGTTTGAATTTCACTTAAAAGTTTTTCAAGTGATTCGGTGTTTTTAACGACAACCTTTAGCAGGTGAGAACCCTCACCTAATACTGAATAGCATTCTAAAATATTCGGATGTTTCTCAACCTGTTTAATTAAATCTTTATAGTGCTTGGATGAATCCATCACAACAAGAATAAAAGCAAGTATATCAAACCCAAACGCCTGACGATTTATCTTGGTGTAATAACCCTCTATAATCTTGTTATCTTCAAGTTTTTTTAATCTGTCACTTACAGAAGGAACCGAAAGACCAATTTGCTCAGCAAGTTCATTTCTCTTAGTTCTTCCATTTTGCTGAAGAGTTCTCAGTATTTTTAGATCCAGGTCATCTAGCATAGATACCTTAATAATTTAGGATAATATTAAATTATACCTTTCAAATTAAGGTAATACAAGATTTATTCCAAACTATATTTAGGGGTTATATAAGCACTCACAAAAAAAAGTTGAGTCAGAATGAGATTTCGATTATTTTTTTAAGCCATTGGGAGTGAAGGCGCGTCCGTTTTTCTTTACTTCTTCAAATAGCTCAAGATTTCGGGGGACTCTTTCCTGCAGTTTATGATAGAGATGGTATTGAACAGCAGCGTGATTGATTGATTTAATTTTTACTCCAGATAGCTCTAACCTGTACTGAACATCAGAATCTTCGCCGATTGATGGAGCTTCGTAACGTTCATCGAACCCGTTAATTTTAAGTAAATCATCTTTAAACAAAGAGAAATTGCAACCTAGTAATCCTCTACTCTTTCTATTAAAGAATTTAAGCAGAAGCTTATTTTTTAAATAAAGTCCTTTTTCAACATCAACAGACTCACCAAACAAGCCATCTTTTATTAAAGTTAAAAAATTCTTTTCAAAATAACCTTCACGCACATTCTTTTCTGAAAGTTGATTAGTGATTTTTTGAGAAAGATTAACACGACGCCCTGTGAGAGAAC
>JBATIA010000358.1:0-5730 GCA_049667415.1 Ignavibacteriaceae bacterium | reverse complement strand
CATTTATTACCAAACCATCACCATGTGCTATAAAAAATCTTTTACCGTTCAGTTCTGTAGAAAGTGAATCGGGATACATTAGTGCACCAAATTCTTTTTTAAAAAAGTCACGATGAAGAAAATCGTGATTGCCAATAAAGTAGTGAAATTTAATTTTTCTTTCACTCAAATCTTTCAAGGCAGAAAGAGTACGATAATAACCTTTCTGATATACTCTTTTATATTCAAACCAGTAATCAAAAAGATCACCAACAATAAACAATTCGTCACAATTTGTCCCGGCAAAATTAAAAAACTCAATAAGTTTTTTTTCTTTTTCGTTTTCTTCCGCTTTATTCTGCAAGCCTAAATGGATATCAGAAATAAAAAAATATACTTTATCCACTAATTCAATAAATTTATTAAGGAATGAACAAAACTAAGTATATGACAATGGAAAAAAAACATGCTTATTCATCCTTTATACTGATAGATGCAAGCAACCAGTTATCAGGGTCAATATCAATATTATCCGGATAATTATCCGATGAAATTTCTAATAAAGTATCTTTGCTAGTAATATCATACCGATAACTTTTCTCCGAGCTGTCCGCAAAAGTAATTTTTATCTCAAGGGGAAAATGGTATTCCTGGTATTCTTCCTGCACCTGCTCAAGATAAATTTTAATAATATACTTTTCATCTGAATTTTCTATGTCAGTCTTATATTGGATTTTTAATTCACCTTCACCTTCAATCCATTGCTCAAAAAATTTATTAAGATTTTTCGTGCTAACTTTTTCACAAATATTCTTAAAATCCAGAGTTGAAGCGTTGGAATATTTAAAAGCTTCATAATAATCTCTTAAAATCTTGAAGAATGAAGAATCGCCGACTTCCCATCTTAACATATGAAGTACCCATGCACCTTTATCATAAACCGTGTTCGTAAATAAGAATCTGCCGGGTTCGGCTAAAGTTCCTGCAAATTTATTACTGTATTTACCCATCATTGTTGATTGAAGTGCTTTCTTGTCAGTGAGTGATTCGTAATAAAGTGCTTCTGAGTATGATGAAAATCCTTCATTCAGCCAGATATCATTCCAGAATTTGGGACCAACTGCATTGCCCCACCATTGATGAGCTAGTTCGTGAATAAAAGTATCTTCATAAAAATTTTTCCCGGTTATCATATTTGATGAGACGCCGGTAATTGTCTGATGTTCCATCGCGCCCGGAATCCAGAGGAACTCTGCTATACCGTATTTTTCTTTTAGAAAAGGATATTCCCCAAAAGTACGGGAAAAATATTCTATTATCTTAACCTGGTCCGAGAAATCCTTTTTTGCGTTTTCCAGTTTGTCAGGAAGAATATAATACTCAACTTTCATAGTATCTTTCCCATCCAATGAAATATATTGATCTGCAAAGTGTTCATAATCAGATGAGTAGACCGCAATAAGATATGTGGAGATTGGGTATTCAGTTTTCCAATGATATGTTCGCCTGGTTCCACTGGTCGTTACATCAACCAGAATTCCGTTTGATACTGAAACCATTCCCGAATCATTTGTAATGCTTATATCAAGTAATGTCTTATCAAAAGGCAGATCATTACAGGGGAACCACGAAGAAGCATAATTCGGTTCACTTAAATTATATACCAGTGATTTTCCATTCCTTTTACCAAAAACAAATCCTTCAAGACCTGCCTTTTTAGGTGTTCCTTCATATTGGACTTCAATCTTAAGTTCTGTTCCCTGAGATGAATCATAAGGGATAGATAGTCTCGTGTCTTCATTCTCGTATTCAGTCTCAACATTGTTCAAAGTAAGTTTATTTATTTTAAAATTATCATAAAAATTCAGATCGATAGCAGGAATTAATATGTCCTTTACTTCAACGGTTAGTATTGCTTTAGCAATAAACATTTTTTTTTCAGGATATAAATCAAAAAAGAGATCGTATTTTTGAACATCAATTTTATTCTGATTATTTGAGATATACCTCTCATCCAGAGGACGAAAGTAAGTATAAATATAGGTTAACCTGTATAATTGAATTTTATAGTATACTACACCAGGTAAGATTAGTATGAGTAATGCCAGAAAGATTATTAAAAATATCTTCTTTTTCTTCATTAAAAAAAACTACTTAAATACTTAAGTGAAAAGTAATTAATCATCATTCTAAATTTACTACTTTAAATAGTTAACCATTTCTTAAATTGCCAATGAAATCATAATTATATATCTTTGAAATGAAATTAAAGGAGAGAAAATGTCCCTACAAGGGTCTTCGATATTAAGAGATACAATTACCATGCTTCTGGCCGGGGGTCAGGGTGAAAGACTTCATCCTTTAACCAAAGTCCGAAGTAAACCTGCAGTTCCATTCGGCGGTAAATACAGAATAATTGATTTTGCACTTTCAAATTGTCTTAATTCAGAGCTAAGAAGAATTTATGTACTTACCCAGTATAAATCCGATTCTTTAAACCAGCATATATTCGAAGCGTGGAGCATATTTAATCCGGAGCTTGGAGAATTCATCTACTCTATTCCGCCACAGAGAAAGTTAAACAACGACTGGTATCTTGGAACTGCAAATGCAATTTACCAGAATATGAATCTTTTTTCGTCGGACAGAAAAGCCAAGCAGGTATTAATTCTAAGCGGTGATCATATTTACAAAATGGATTACCTAAAACTGCTTGAATATCATCTTGATAAAAAAGCGCACTTATCGATGGCTTGTATTGAGGTGCCAAGGGAAGAAGCATCCAGGTTTGGAATTGTCAGCGTCAACTCAGAATATAAAGTTGACTCCTTTATTGAAAAACCCAGCGATCCTCCTCGAATACCAGATAACCCTGAGTACTCTTTCGTCAATATGGGAATTTATGTTTTCGATGCACCATCTTTAAGAGAGATTTTCATTGAGATGGAAGAAAAAAATATTCCGGCTAATGATTTTGGACAGGATATAATTCCGTATATGGTTAAGTCGGGCAGAGATGTATCAGCATACAAGTTTATTGACGAGAATAAAAAATCACAGCCCTACTGGAAAGATATCGGGACAATAGATAGTTACTATTCATCGAGCATGAACTTGTTAAGCGTATCTCCTGATTTTAACCTGTACGACTTGAGCTGGTATATAAGGGCATATCAATACCAATTTCCACCAGCTAAAACTGTCTCTCACGAAGGTGAACGTGTTGGAAGAAATTTAAATTCATTAATCTGCGATGGTTGTATCATTTCCGGAGGTTTGGTTGAACGCTCAATTCTCAGCCCTAATGTTCGCGTAAACAGCTATGCATATGTTACTGACTCAATAATAATGAACAACTGCAACGTTGGCAGGCATGCCCGCATCAGAAGAGCAATTATTGATAAGAACGTAAACATACCAGAAGGATATGAGATTGGATTTGATTTAGAGGGTGATAAGAAAAAATTTACCGTAACAGAATCAGGCATCGTGGTAATTGGTAAAAATGAGTTATTACCCGAATAACTATTAGTTATTTCGGTTAATAATTTTTCCCATCAGTACATTTTCAATTGTATTTATCCGATTTTTTTTCAAGATTCATCAGGGCGTAAAAATCAGTTTATTATTTTTTGGGCGATGAATCCTGAACTTCAAAATAAATTAACAAATCTTCCGGCAAAACCTGGAGTATACCAGTTTATCAATGATAAGGGAAAGGTTATCTATGTTGGTAAGGCAAACAACCTCCGCAGCAGAGTAAAAAGTTACTTTCACTCTAAGACTCCAAACGCAAAAACTGAAGCGTTGGTTAGCAAAATCTCCGATCTCGAATTAGTTGTAACCGATTCTGAAGTAGAAGCATTGGTTCTTGAAAATAATCTTATCAAGGAGAACAAACCCCGATACAACGTAAACTTGAAGGATGACAAATCATTCCCCTTCATTAAAGTAACAAATGAACCATACCCAAGGATTTTTTCAACAAGAAGAGTTATTCGGGATGGTTCAAAATATTTTGGTCCGTATACAAGCGTTAAAAGTATGAAGTCGGCTTTAAGGTTGATTAATCAGATTTTCAAAATAAGAAGCTGCAAGTACGATATTAATGATGATTCAATCGCTAAGAAAAAATTTAAAGTCTGTCTCGATTACCACATAAAAAAATGTGATGGGCCCTGCGAAGGACTGGTAAGTGAAAAGGATTACAACGAAATGGTTGACGAAGTTGTAAAAGTTATTCGCGGAAGAACTGATGACTTAATAAAAGATCTTGATAAAAAAATGAAATCCTCATCAGAAAATATGGAATTTGAAAAAGCAGCCGGGATAAGAGATAAAATTGACCAGCTAAGGATAATTTCTTCAAAGCAAAAAGTTGTAAGCAATGACTTTGAGGACAGGGATGTAATTTCAGTAGCATTCGAGGATAAAGATTCTGCTTGTTCTGTCTTTAACATACGTAGCGGAAAGCTTGTTGGGAAAAAACAATTGAGATTAAGTCTTTCAGGTAGTGAAGAGCTTGAGGAAATTTACAATTCGGCAACTAAGTTTTATTATAGCGATCATGTTGAAGTTCCAAAAGAAATTTTGTTTGAAGTGGAGCCATCTGAAAAAGAGCTCTTAGAACAATGGTTGAATCAAAAAGCCGAAAGAAAAATAAAAATATTTGTTCCGCAAAGAGGTGAATTAAAAGCACTCGTTCTTATGTGCAAGCAAAATGCAAACCTTCAGCTTAAAGAAATTCAGTTGCAAAAAATGAAAAAAGAAGGAAACGTTCCTTATGCTTTATCTGCACTACAAAGAGATTTAAGATTAAAAGAGCTTCCAAGAAGAATTGAATGTTTTGATATTTCAAACATCCAGGGTTCTGATTCGGTTGCGAGTATGGTCGTGTTTATTGATGGAAAACCAAAGAAAAGCGAATATAAAAAATTCATCATAAAAGAAGTTGAAGGTCCGGATGACTTCGCAAGTATGCAGGAAGTGATTAGAAGAAGATATACTCGTCTTCTCGATAACAAAGATCCTCTTCCAGAGCTAATTATGGTTGACGGAGGTAAGGGACAGCTATCAAGTGCGGTTGAAATATTGGACAGTCTCGGAATAAAACAGTACAACATAATTGGTCTCGCAAAGAGACTGGAGGAGGTATTCTTTCCTGAAAAATCAGAACCAGAAACAATTGCAAAAACTTCATCGGGATTAAAGCTTTTACAGCAAATCAGGAATGAAGCACATCGTTTTGCAATTACATTTCACAGAAAAAGAAGATCCAAAAGAACCATTGCGACAGAGTTGACAGAGATAAAAGGAATAGGAAAAGCTACGGCATATTTGTTGCTTTCTGAGTTGGGTAGTGTCGAAAAAATTAAAAAAACAGACACGGAAACTTTATCAAAAATAATCGGGATAAAGAAAACTCAACTCGTCAGAGGGCATTTTGAAAACGAAAAGATTGAATAAGATTTTCTTATTATTATTTGCAACAACTACAACCATATTTTTTAACAGTGCATATTTAATTGAAAACGAGGGACAAATTCCTCTAAAGGATATTAGGTACTCTTTTAATCCTCTGATTAAATACGACTTCAAACAGCTTCGCGATACTGTCTACACTAGTAAAAATTATTTTATAGAAGTTAATCTCGCTACACAGCTAGCAACACTTTATTCAAGAGATGGATCGGAATTCCAATTTCCTATTTCATCAGGAACGAAGCGAGTTGAAAAAGGAATGGAAACAAA
>JBATIA010000357.1:0-1870 GCA_049667415.1 Ignavibacteriaceae bacterium | reverse complement strand
ACTCACAGCTGCGTGCACTGGCAGAAGTCTATGCACAGGACGATGCAAAGCAAAAATTCGTTAAGGACTTTGTTGCAGCCTGGAACAAAGTAATGAACCTTGATCGATTTGATTTGAATAAATACTAATTGAATTCAAAGGATTCTGAATTTATATGCCAAAAAAGGAGACTTCGGTCTCCTTTTTATTTTAAATCAATTTAATATCATTAAGAAAAGGAAATTTTTCTCTTACCTCATTCACATAATTTTTATAAAGATCAACAACAATTACTTTCTCTTCATTTTCCACTGCAGCTATTTCTTTTCCCATTGGATCAAACACACTGCTGAATCCTGTGTAGCGCAATTTAGGAGCATCCCCTACTCTGTTAATTCCTGCAACGTAACATTGGTTTTCAATTGCACGCGCTTTTAATAATGTTCGCCAGTGTTCAATTCTTGTATCCGGCCAGTTTGCAATATTAACTATCAATTGTGCTCGTTTCTTTCCGTACTTTCTGAATAATTCCGGGAAACGAAGGTCATAACAAATAGTTAATCCTATTTTCCACTTTTTAATTTTAGTCAAAGCTGGTTTAACTCCAGCATTAAAATGTTTGTTCTCAGCAGAATATGAAAACGGATGGACTTTTCTGTAAAGCTTAACAAGATTTCCATCCGGCTTAATGTGAATCATAGTATTATAAATACGGGTATTTCGCCGTTCAATAATTCCTGCAAAAATGTTAGCATTTTTTTCCTTGGTAATCGAAGAAAAAAATCTAAATGAATCTCCCTGAATAGTCTCAGACATTGCTTTTGACTTCATTGTAAAACCAGTGAGAGTCATTTCAGGAAAAATGAAAAGCTCGATTCCATTAATATCCTTTAGAAGTGAAAGGATTTTATTCCTGTTCGTCTCTTTATTTTCCCAGGCAGGGTTGTATTGAACAAGTGCGATTTTCATATCATCTGATTAACATTATTTATTATCTTACGCATCATTAAAATAATAAATATTTAACGAATTAGATTTGGACAAATTAGAGAATAAAATCCCTGTAGCAATACTGGGAGCAACAGGAAGCGTTGGTCAAAAGTTTGTTGAACTTCTTGCAATTCACCCATGGTTCGAAATTAAAGAACTTTGTGCTTCTGATAAATCTGCAGGGAAAAAATATAAAGATGCTGTTGATTGGTTTCTTCCATCCCCTCTTCCTAAAAATGTTGAACAAATCGTTGTTCAAAAATGTGAGCCTATACTAAAATCTAAAGTTGTTTTCTCAGGCTTAGATTCTACTGTTGCAGGAGAAGTTGAGACTAAATTTGCCGAAGCAGGATACAAAGTAATCTCTAATTCAAAAAACCACCGAATGGATGAAAATGTTCCGCTACTAATTCCTGAAGTTAATCCAGACCATCTCGAATTAATAAAAAATCAGAATTATGGACAAGGCTGTATAGTAACAAACCCTAATTGTTCAGTTATCGGGCTGGTTCTTGCATTGAAACCTTTGCTCGATAATTTTGGTCTTGAAGTTGTAAACGTAGTTACGATGCAGGCTATTTCAGGAGCTGGACATCCAAGAGTAGTTAAATTAGACATTGAAGACAATGTAATTCCACTCATAAAAGGCGAAGAACCGAAAGTGGAAATTGAACCATTAAAAATTCTAGGAAAGTTAGATAAGAATAGAATTAGCTTTATTAAATTTAAAATAAGTGCTCAATGCAACAGAGTGAATGTTACGGATGGACATACTGAATGTGTACAGGTTAAACTAAAAAAGAAAACATCTGCTGAGAAAATTGTACAAGTTTGGAAAGAATTTTCATCAACTCCACAAAATCTTAAACTTCCATTTGCACCTCTAAACCCTATTCACTAT
>JBATIA010000356.1:0-16403 GCA_049667415.1 Ignavibacteriaceae bacterium | reverse complement strand
TTTCGGAGCCGGGTCTGATAACGAATTGGAAATTGTTGACATAAGAGAAGAAAAATCTGTTGATGAATCTTTTGAAAAACGTACAATAAGAGACAATGTTGACTGGAAATCTTTGTCTATTTCTGATTCTTTGCCAATGGATGTAAGTTCTTTTCAAGAAGTTAAAACTAAGAAGTCCTTAGATCGAAATGAGTTTAATAGATCAACTCAAGACAAAAGGGTTTTAGAAAAAGAAGAACTAATAGAAACTTCTTTTTATCAACCTAAAAATGTATCTGTTAAAATTCCCTCACCTTCTCAAAATCTTAGAAGATATGTCTTGATTTCTCTGATTATATTTGTCGTATCAGTCTCTGTCAGCGCATATTTTCTATTGTACAATTCAGGCGAAATAGCTCAAATAAAGAATGAAATTCTTACACCCGTTGATAACCCTCATAACATAATGGAGATATTGAAAACAAGTAGATTAATGGCTTTTGAAAATGTCGAGGGTGTTAAAGACATCACTATTGGAGAAATTCAGACTGAAGAAAAAAAGGTTGTTTCAATAAATAAACAAAATAATCTTCCTACAGAACCACCAACTTTACCTGAACCAATTGAAGCGTCACTAGCTGAATTAACAGAAAATTTGGCAGCCGGGGATTTGAAAATGGAAGAGGAAATTTCTCTGCCTCCTCAAAAAGAAATAATAGAAATAAAGGAAGAGCCCACTTACTTTGTAGCTGTCGAGGAAATGCCTGAGCCGCTTGGTGGTCTTAGGGAAATCCAAAGCAGAATTGAATATCCTGAGATTGCAAAGCGAGTTGGTATTGAAGGAAAAGTTTTTGTGCGGGCGTTTGTTGATGAAAAAGGTACGGTGACAAATGCAGAAGTCGTGAAGGGTATAGGGGGAGGTTGTGATGAAGCTGCTTTGGATGCTGTCTTAAAAACCAAATTTAATCCTGGCAAACAACGAGGCAAACCAATCAAGGTACAGGTTACAATACCCATTCTCTTTAAGCTTTAGGATAAATTTGAAAGTGCTTTGAAATTTTACGGGTGGTCTTTTTTACGTCCTACCAGTTCCTTTTTAAAAACAACCTAATCTTTTAGTCAGTTTTGTATCCAAATGATGCATTGCTTCAATGGTACTTAAATTGCTTATTTTTTTCAATAATTTTAGTTTTGATCTTAAAATATTAAAAAAATGAAGGAAATACTGAATTGGCTGAAAGTAAATCACTAACAGATGCCGAAATAATGCTCAAGATTGCAGGATATGATTCCAAATCACTTGAGCAATTGTACGATCGTTATGCTCCTATACTATATACGTTAATAAAGAAGATAGTTACAGATAAGGAGACCGCAGAAGAAATTCTTTCGGACGTATTTGTAATGATCTGGAGGCATATAGATCTATTTGATTTCAAAACCAACAATGTATATACCTGGCTGATAATGCTGGCAAGAAACAAGGCAATAGATGTGTTGAACAGGAAGGTGGGTAAAGTAACAGAGGAATACACAAGTGAATACGAAAAAGAAAAGATTCTTCCTAAACTTTCACCGGAAATAGAAGCTACCGAGTTAGCTAAAGTATTGGAAAAAAAGGAAAAAATAGAAGGGGCGTTAGGGAGTCTGACAGATGCGCAAAGATATGTTATGGAACTAAGTTACTTTGGAGGAATGAGCGAAGCAGAGATTGCAGGAAAATTAAAGATTCCCGCTATGACAGTAAAATCGAAACTACAAGTAGCAATTGGAAATCTAATGCAGAAACTTTCTGAGGGCAACAAATAGGTATGGATAATAAAAAAAGTATAGAACTTATTAAGCTGGAAGTTTTGGGGTGTATAAATGAAAAGGATAGAGAAAGTCTGCTAAAGATGAAAGAAAATGATGAGAACTTTTCCTGGAAAGTGTTTGCAGAATATCAGAACCTGGTTGCATTGCTGCCATTAACCTTAACCTTGAACTATCCTGAAAATGATCTAAAGGATAAGACCGCTACAAAACTTTATAAAATCAGGGATGAAATAAAAGCTAAGTTAGATGCAAAGAAACCAAAAGAAACACTAGTTGAGCCACCTCTAGAGGAAACGCTTTCGATGGAAGAAGCAGTTTTAGAAAAGGTCGAAGAGGGAGTTCAGGTTAAAAGCGAAGAATTGCTCCAGGATGAAAAAGTACCATCTGTAATTCAGACTGGGTTACAGGAAAAAACTGTATCTGAAAATCCGAAATATAACGTTGAAAGCAAGGACACAATAACGGCTAAAGCTGTGCCAGATAGAGAGCTTATTGAAAAAATTACCAGAGAATATTTCAAATCGTATATTGAAAAGGAACTTGAAACAATAAAGCAAGGTATGAAGAAAAATAGATTATTAAGTTTAGCTCTTTTTCTCTTCACTCTAGTTCTGATTGTAGTTTTATACTTTGTCGGATAGCCTCCCACATTTCGCTAACTATTATTCTGCTTGCCCTCAAAACTCATTGTATCATTTAATACGAAGTAAGAGAACAAGAATAACAATCAAAATAGCTACAGGCCATAGGAAATTTAAAACAGATAATAGCGATTGATTAAAAGAATTAACGTTCCAATTGCTTTTGAAAATAAGTAAAGCTAGTCCTGCAGATAAAAGAATAACGGATACTATAAGATAGATTTTTTTAGTAGGGGTACTTATATGAACCATTAATAAACCCGATCCGGAGAAAATCAGTAGGATTGGTAAAATCATTCCCTCACTTATTTGCACATCAAAATTTTCCGTAACTAAAAAAAATATCCCTGTTAGAAAAACTAAAGAACCAAGAAAAATCAGCAATCTATTTTGCCTCATAGCCTCGCTATAAACGAGAGAAATACCTATTGTTAATAGTGAATAAGACAAAATATCTTGAAAACTTATTGATAATATGTTTAGAAATGAAAGTAAAAGAGAAACGATAATAAACATAATGATGACTACTGCTATATCATTTAACTTCATCAAATTATTCTCTGTCCCATGCTAGATGCAATTAATTCAGCTGTAAAAACGGCACTCTGGTTTTTATGGTCGAGTATTGGATTCACCTCCGCAACTTCTAGCGAGGACATGCAACCACATTCAGCAATTACTTCCATAAGAAGATGAGCCTCTCGATAACTTAGTCCGCCTGGTACAGGAGTTCCCACTCCTGGTGCAACCAAAGGATCAACACTATCAACATCAAAGCTGATATGAATGTGGTCCACTTTCTCGCGGAACTGCTTTAACACTTTAGCTATTATCCTATGAATCCCAAGTTTGTCAATGTCATTCATTGTATAAATAGGAACCTTTAATTTTTTTATATTTAACTTCTCTGCCCGATCAATACTTCGTATCCCTATAAGTGCACTGTTCTCGGGGTTTAGTTTTGGTGAAAAACCCAGGAAGTTTACCAAGTCTTTATGTCCCAAACCCATCAAAGCGGAAAGTGGCATACCATGAATATTTCCGGATGGACTTGTTTCATCGGTATTCATATCGCTGTGAGCATCAATCCAGATAACTCCCAACCTGAGTTTTTTCTTTTTGCAAAAAGAAGCTATACCAGAAATTGTTCCCAATGCCATTGAATGATCTCCGCCGATACACAAAGGGAAGTTACCATTATCTAAGACTTTTTCAACTTTTTCAGCCAATTTTTTCGATGTTTTAATAATCTCATCCAGGTACTTCAGTTTTGGATTTTTAATTTTCTGTTTTTCCATTATTTCTATTTTAATATCACCGGTATCTTCGACCTTATAACCTAAGTTTTCAAGCTTATTATGTAATCCGGCTATTCTTAGGGCAGAAGGACCCATATCCACTCCACGGCGATCGGCACCAAGATCCATAGGAAAACCTATTAATGTAACATTTTGTTTTGGTATGCTCTTCATTTTCTCTTGTTTGATTTAATACAATAAAGCATATTCAAAATAATTATAAAGAAGGTCATAATCCAAAACCTCACTTCATCAAATAAAACTATTCTGTATATTTTGCTGCGAATAATAAATAATTTCATTTGAATACTAAATAATCATTATGCTATCAAGAGAAGAACCTTTTATAAATGTTGGTGTTCTTACTGATAAGAAGATAAAGTTTGAACTGTACGGGGATTTCAGTGTATTTGGATTTAAAGATACATTCAGTGGTGTTTTTACTGCGGAATGGAAAGATGATATGATTTTATGCAAGAGCAGCAAACACAAATTAGAGGTTACGAATGAAATAGAATTTACTCCCTTTGATCCTGTTTCCGAGTCTTTTCTTCTGAGAGACGTAATAATTGGAAATAAATTCCATTGGGAGCGAAAGGAAAAGCAAAGGTTTATCTATTCACTCCTTCTGCAAAAAGTCGGAGAAGAAATTATTGCAATAAATCGTATTCCGCTGGAAAGATATTTAACCAGTGTTATCTCTTCTGAAATGAGTGCTAAAAGTTCAATTGAACTTTTAAAAGCCCAGGCTGTAATTGCCAGAAGCTGGGTCCTGGCACAGATTTCCAGGTCAAGTGAGTTAAAGGAGAAAAAGGAAATTCATGAAACGGCACTCGAGTTCAAGGAGGAGTTAATTAAATGGTATGATAGGGAAGAACATGAATTCTACGATGTTTGTGCCGATGATCATTGCCAGAGATTTCAGGGAGTAACCAAAATAATTTCGGAAGCATCATTTGACGCAGTTGAACAAACAAAGGGCACTGTGTTGCTTAGCGGCGGAAATATCTGCGATGCAAGATACTCAAAGTGCTGTGGTGGAATAACGGAATCGTTTGAGAATGTTTGGGAACCGGTAAAGCACCCATATTTGACTTCGGTTGTTGATTATAAGTTCGAACCTGAAAACTTTGAACTTGATTTTTCCGATGAAGAAAATTCAGCAAAATGGATTAAAGGACATCCCCCTGCGTTCTGCAATACTTCCAATGCCAAGATTCTTTCTAACATACTTGTGGATTACGATAGGGAAACAAAAGATTTCTTTAGATGGAAAATAGAATATACACAGGACGAACTAGCTGCTTTAATTAAAGAGAAAAGCGGAATTGATTTTGGAAATATCATTGATATCGTTCCTGTTGAGAGAGGATATTCGGCAAGATTGGTAAAGATGAAAATAGTTGGTACGAAAAAAACTTTAACTTTAGGTAAGGAATTAGAGATTAGAAGAGTATTATCGAAGACCCATCTTTATAGTTCAGCATTCATCATTAAAAAAATCGGGGAAAATATTCCCGGGAAATTTATTTTATATGGTGCTGGATGGGGACATGGTGTTGGTCTTTGCCAGATTGGTGCTGCTGTTATGGCAGAGAAGGGTTACAATTTTGATGAGATACTTTTGCATTACTTTAAAAACTCCGTGTTGAAAAAAATCTATTAATCAGATTTAATGAAGATATTATATTCTTGTCTGTCGAAAAGCTGGGGCGGGATGGAAATGTTTACCCTTACATCAATAAACCAGCTTTTAAAGCGGAATATTAAAGTGGAACTGATATGTTCTGCAGAATCAAGAATTCATATTGAAGCAAATAATATGGGAATCATGCTGCATCCCATTAAAGCCAGCAGCTACTTTCATCCTTTCACGACATTGCGACTTGCAATTCTTATAAGAAGCAATGATTATTCGCTTATTCACACACAAGCTTCAAAAGATTTATGGCTGCTTGTCCCGGCATTATTTTTAGCAAACAGTAAAATCCCCTTATTTCTTACCAAACAGGTTGGATCATTCATTATAAAAAAGGATTTTTTTCACAAAATATTGTACAGAAGAGTTACAAAACTTTTTGCTATCAGTTCAGTAATAAAGAAAAACCTTATTGAAACAACACCAATAAAACCTGAAAAGATAATAATTCTTCCTAATGGAATTGATACTAGCAGATTTGATCCTGAGAATGTTGACCGAATAAAAATCAGAAGAGAATTTAGTATTAGTTCTGAGGAGATTGTATTAGGTATGTTGGCTCGATTTACTCCCGGGAAAGGACACGAGGAGTTTCTTTGGGCAGCTAAAGAATTAAATAAAGAATATAAAAACCTTCACTATATAATAGTTGGTGAACCAAGCAGGGGAGAACACGATTATGCGAACAAGATTAAACAGCTTGCAAAAAATTATGAATTAAAAAATTTAGTTTTTACAGGTTATCGAGAAGATATTCCTGAAGTCCTAGCTGCAATGGATATCTTTACGTTCCCTTCCCATTCTGAAGCGTTTGGAATAGCTCTTGTTGAGGCAATGGCAGCAAAAAAACCTGCAGTATGCTCAAATGCTGATGGAGTGCTTGACATTGCAGTTGATGGGCTGACATCATACCTGTTTCAAAATAAAGATGCTGAAGACTTAAAAGCAAAGCTGAAACTACTTATCGAATCTAAGAACACACGTTATGAGTTTGGTGAGAACGCCAGAAAAAGAGTAATTGAACAATTTGATCTCGCAAAAATAACTGATAAAGTTTTGAAGATTTATCAGGAAGAAATGAACGGGCTTTCTTAAGGAAATGTTTATAAATAAAAAAATTACTGCCGTAATCTTTTCGTTCGAAAACTACATCACTGAACAAATACTTTCCAGACTAAATGAAATTGAGCTGATTAGTGAAACGATTGTTGTTTCCAAAATTAATTTTGGAAATTTAGATAACGTATCCATAATTAAGTCAAATCATGTTTTTAGTGGAGAAGTAATAAATAAAGTAATAATTGAAGTAGACACACCGTATCTGTTGATTATTAATGGCAGTAGTGATGTTAATTTAAACGCAGATACAGTAAAGACTTTTATTTCAGAGACAGATAAAACTAATGCTGGCTGGGTTTATTCCGATTATTACAATATTCAAAAGAGTAAAACAGAAATACATCCATTGGTCGATTATCAAACCGGAAGCATAAGAGATGACTTTGATTTTGGACCGTGTATTTTGGTTAATGCAGATTTTGCAAAGGAATGTTTGAATGATTTAGTCTCTGTTAAAAACAATTTTCGCTATTCCGGTTTGTATGATCTGAGAGTAACAATTTCACGGAAGTATGCTCTTGTTAGAATTTCCAAACCTGTTTACAGTGTTATCAGCTCTTCGGAATTACTCGCATCCAGCAGAATGTTCGAGTATGTAGATCCGAAAAACCGGGAAGTTCAGATTGAAATGGAAAAAGTTGCTACTCATTATCTGAAAAAGATTGGTGCATTTCTGGATCCTTCATTAAAGATGTCGTTGAATTTTATGAATGACTTTAAATACGAAGCCTCGGTTATAATTCCAGTTAAAAACAGGGTAAATACAATAGAAGATTCAATCAATTCGGCGTTAAAGCAAATAACGAAATTTAATTTTAATATTATAGTTGTGGATAATTATTCTTCTGATGGAACTTCTGATGTTATTAAAAGATTAAAAGAGACTAATAATAAAATCACTCACATAATTCCTGAAAGAAAAGATTTAAAAATTGGTGGATGCTGGAATGAAGCTATCTTTCACAATGATTGTGGTAAATTTGCAGTTCAGCTGGATAGTGATGATCTGTACTCTGATGAAAACACACTGCAAAAAATTGTTGATAAGTTTTATGAAGAGAAATGCGCAATGGTTATTGGAAGCTACAAGCTTACTGATTATAACTTTGATGAAATTCCTCCAGGGGTGGTTGATCACCGTGAATGGACAGATGAAAACGGGCACAACAATGCACTTAGGATTAATGGACTTGGAGCTCCGCGAGCATTTTATATTCCGATTGCAAAAGAAATAGAATTCCCTAATGTTAGTTATGGTGAAGATTATGCAATGGGTTTGGCAATATCCCGGTTGTACAAAATTGGAAGGATATATGATCCGGTATATCTTTGCAGAAGATGGGAAGGCAATACTGATGCCACACTTTCTATTGAAAAGCAGAATGCAAATAACTTTTACAAAGATTCACTTCGGACGAATGAAATAATCGCTCGTCAGGAAATAAATAAAAGCAAAAAATAAAATTGAGCTCTTACAAACAAAAAATTTTAAGTGATTCTGTGGTTGAAAACTTAATTATTCAAAATAATTATACGGCTGCAGCGGATCATTTGTTCAATTCTCAAATGAACAGATGGGAACTTCTAAGAAAAAATTATGATGCATTAAAAATTGTTGAAACAAAATCATTTTGGTTTGATGGGTTCAAAATTAAAATTCAGTTTAATTCGGAAAGAATGAAATCCACTGCTGCAAAAGTGGATGACGAATCAGTTGCAAAACGAAAGTGTTTTCTTTGCACTGATAACCTTCCTGAAGAACAGAAAAGTATTTTACTTGGTAATAAGTTTCTTCTTCTCTGCAATCCTTATCCTATTTTTCCTCAGCATTTTACTATTAGCTCGGTAAAGCATAAGCCGCAAATTATAAATGAAAACATCTCAGATTTGCTTGAATTATCAAAGCTGTTAGCACCAGGTTATACATTGGTCTATAATGGACCAGCTTGTGGAGCTTCAGCTCCGGATCATCTCCATTTTCAGGTGGGCACGAAATTTTTTATGCCAATTGAAAATGATATTCAACAGATAAAAAACGATTATGGAATGATTATTGGCGAGGATGATAAAATAAGTGTTTCTTTAATTAATGATGGATTGAGAAGATTAATATTTATTGAATCGGCTGATAGTTTGAAGATCAATAGTGCTTTTACAAAAATATTAGGGATGTACGAAAGCTTATCAGTTAAGGCTGTGGAGCCCATGTTGAACATTATCAGTAGCTATGATCAAGAAATTGGCTGGAGTGTAATCATTTTTCTGAGAAGCAAACATCGTCCGGAGTGTTTTTATAGTGAAGGACCGAAGAAGATTTTAGTTAGTCCTGCTGCAATTGATTTAGGGGGAGTGTTAATATCACCCAGAGAAGAAGATTTTAATAAGCTTAATAAAACATTACTTGAAATTATTTTTAATGAAGTTTCCCTTGATAAGGAAAGTTTTTCATTATTAGTGAAAAAACTCAAGGATACGTTTGACTAATCCAGCAACCCTGAAGGGATTTGAGGAGTTGATATTAACTTCGTGAAAGTTTCCCATCGCCTTGCCAGGTTATCATCTGTGCCTCCGTTTCTTTCAACATAATCACGAATAATTTTTTTCCCCAGATCGTAATTAATTACATAGCTTCTGTAAGCTTCAATAAAAGAAAGATATTTTTCTGCCCGTTCTTTCGTACGAAGTTGAAATTTTTGAAGCCAGGCAACTGTTTTTTCTTTTGCCCACTCATCATTTAAATAATTTCTGGCTGCTATTACACCGGCACCTTCTAATTCTTTTTGTAAGTTGGTTATTTTGTAATATAAATCTGCTTCTTTTGTATCGAGTCCTGCGAGAGGGAATAATACTTCCTTCTCAAATTTTATTCTCTCATCTCCAGGGAATAGGATCTCTTCTCCGTAATTTGCAGTTCCTTCGGCAATAAATGATTGGGGAGAGTACAGCGGGTAAACAGTGTACTCGATCCAGCCTCTGTTTTTTACCAGGTTTTTTTCAAGAAGAACATTGTAAACGTGATGACCGGGATAACCTTCGTGCGCAGCGAGGCCAACCGGACTATTAATATAAATAGGGAAGTCAGTGGCAATCTGAATGACACTATGCAAATCTCCTTTGTACCAATTGTAAGCGCCCCAAGGTTTGTTTTCAACATATTCAACCTTAAAATTTTCGCCAGGCGGAAGTTGAATGTATTTACGTGTCCTTTCTCTACATTCTTTTATTGCAGCATCAAACACTTCTGTTAATTTTTCTTTGGGTATTTGAAACTGCTTTTTGAAATTAACCATTCGCTCTTCAATATTTCCGCTGCCCGGCAAAATTTTATCTATCTCATCAATAGTCTTATGAAAGTCTACCTCTGATTGAAGAGGCACAGAAACATCGTAAAAAGCTTTTGATTCGAGATCAAAGGGTAGCGCGGTTCCGTTTAGAATTACTATTTTGGTTTTAACTGCCAGGAGTTGTTTGTAAAGATAATTATACCGTAAGGTTTCTAATTCTGTGGCTTTATATTCGCTTAATAATTCTAGCTCATTTAATAGAGAATCTGCAATTGAACTTAATTCATTATAAGCAGTCGAATCAAATTGAAGATTATCTGTTGAGGATTTCCATTCCTTCGGTCCGTAGTAAGCATCAACATAAACAGGGTCGTACTGACCAATATTTAAAACAAGTTTCACATAACCTTCTGCAATATTGTTCATTTTTATTTCCAGATCACTAAGTTGTTTTTCTTGTTTTCTTTCACCGCAGGATATAAGTAACAGCGAAAATATTAATGTATAAATGATTCTATTCACTTTTTCCCCTTCTTGCGTCGACGAAAGATTTAATAGCGAGAATTAAGAATATCAAACAGAGCATTGCCATTATTGCCTGGACAATGATTGCAGAGGGTCTTTCAAAGCCCTCTCCTCCAATCATACGAAAGAATTTTATTAAACCACTGACTGTTCCTCCGAATCCTATTAACATCAGAACAGCAGCTCCGTGCATTGTGTGCTTTTTGTATTTTTCATTTAATGCCAGGAAACCTAGGACTATCATAGGAACTCCTATAAAAGCTGGGATTAATGCAGTAATGCTTTCACTGCTGATACCAAAGTAGCTGATTAGCCCTAAAAGAATAAGTACAATACCTAATCCAATTGATAATTTTGCCATTATTTTCCTTTCTACGTTTTAAATGCTATGTGAAGTTAATGAAACAGGATTTTAAATCTAATTTAATTTTACCATTTCAAAAATTGTTTTTACGGTTTTATAATTCCTTGTTGTTGCGGATACTTTTAGCTTCTTTTCAAAAAAGTTATTGTTCATCTTTGCGTTCCCATAACCATTGGGAAAGAATAGATAAATAGTTGTACCATCCAAAATATATTTTTCGGATGAAGAATCAACTTCTTTAAGTTTTTGTATTTTCTCCTGCGATGGAGCATCTGAGAGAAATGTAAAATAAATTCTTTCAATATCATTCGTTTTATTATTTAAGAAGGGATTATTTTTCAGAGCATATCCAAGCTCATCCGGAGTTTTTATTATTACCTGAACCCGGAAACCGAATTTACCCGCAATTTCCTTTTCTATTTTATTACGAAGGCTTTTTTTGTTGGTTGTACTACTTTTGAACAAAACGTTTCCGCTTTGTATATATGTCCCAACATTGGTGAAAGATAATTCTTCGAAGAGAATTTTAAGGTCAGACATTTTGATTTTTTTCTGACCGCTTACGTTAATACCCCTCAGTAGCGCAACAAATTTTCCCATCAGTCTAATTTCAATATCAGGTAACTTATCCCATCAACATTAAAGCTGAGTTGATTGTTACTAATCCTAACACTTTCACCGGTAATTATATTTTTGGATGTTTTTAAATCGTAGAAAGATGGCAAATCCAAACTAGCTTTCTGCTTGTTTTCACTTTTGTTTAATACAACGAGTATTCTTTCATTCATGTCTGATCTGAGATAAGCATAAATATTTTTATCTGCTTGTAATGTTAAAAAATCACCGTATCGTAGAGCGGGATGCTCTTTCCTGATATGAACTAACCTGCTGACATCTCTTAAAGTTTCTTTTTCATATTCGTTTAACTCTTTATCAAACCGCATCATCCTTCTGTTATCGGGATCGGAAGCACCGGTCATTCCTATTTCATCGCCGTAATAAATTACCGGAATTCCGGGAATTGTTAAAATATAAGCGAGATGCAGTTTCAACTTATCGTAACTTGATGGATGATCAACTTGCGGAGGATTTGTCCACGCAACTTCAGAAGCCCTTCCATCATTTATTTCAAGATCCCCATCAGCATAAGCCATATAGCGAATCTTGTCGTGACTACTTACAAGGTTACCCATCAGATGATTAACTCCATAAACCTGGAAAGTTTTTTGCATTTGCAAATCAAGTAGTTCAAATGAATTTTCTTTTTGAAGAAAAACAGGAATGGCAGTATCATAAAGATTAAAGTTAAACTGTGCACTAAGCTGACCATTGCTAACGTACGAACTTATAAGATCGTACCCACCAAAAGTTTCACCGATCTGGTAGACCCTTGTCTCGTCAGGTATCTCGATTCTTTCCTTTATCTTTTTTGTAAGCAACCGCCAAAATTCATTGGGAACATGTTTTACTGCATCATGCCTGAATCCATCCGCCCGGGTTTCTTCTAACCACCAAATAGCGTTATCGGTCATTGTTTCTAATGCATCCTTTGAACCAACGTAATCGAACGAAGGCATATATGGCTCAAACCAGGTTGTTAAACGGTACTCATCCCAAAGTCTTAAATTTTTCCTCCCGTCAGGTAACTCAAGAACACCAAACCAATCACGATGTTCTTTCCATAATGGATGTTCTTCGAGAACATGGTTAGCTATAAAATCAAGCAGGATCTTAATTCCGTGATCGTGTGCTTTGCTTATCATTTTCTTAGCTAGTTTCATATCTCCAAAATGTTCCTCGACACCTTCTAATGAAACAGGCCAGTAACCATGGTAGCCTGTATAATACCTGTGAGGTAGTGGATATTCTCTGTATGCTTTATTTGTATTATCAACTATTGGAGAAATCCAGAATGTGTTTATACCCAGCGAATCGAAATAACCTTCATTTATTTTGTTTAGAATTCCCTGTAAGTCACCGCCGTTGTAATTTGCCTGTTTGAATAGAGAATCGTGAACAATGGGATTATCATTTGAAGGATCGCCGTTGCTAAATCGGTCGATCATCATTGAATAAATTATTGCATCTTGCCAGCTATCAGGAGAATCATTATTAACGGGTTTTCCATCTATTATTTGTGTGGATTGAATGTTGGAAAATTTCCCACCATTTCGTACTGCTACTCTTAATAATCTTTCACCCTCAATAAGGTCGTCAGGAAAAAGTAAAGAAATATTATTTCCATCTACTTTGATGAGATTGTTATTAACTAACTGGTTATCCAGAAGCGCGACAATGTTTGCTTCGTTAATTGTTGAGGCTCCTGTTCCTTCAAAGTAATAATTATACTTTTTTACCTGATCTTCAACTTCGTAATTCAAACAATGAAGATAAATGTTATCCTCTTTAGATGGCTCAATTATTATAACAGAATTATAATCTCCAAGTCCATTTGGAACTTTCACCGGGTTCTGAGGATCAATAAGTTCTGCACGATCTACGAAAAACTTGTACTCATATCTCCCGGGATCGAGTGGAATACTAATATCATAAACGCCATTCCCATCCGGATCGCTCATTGGAAGGCTTGCCCGATCCCAGCTATTAAATTGTCCAAAAAGATTTACCTGCTTTGGTTTACCCTTTGGCTTGTATGAAAATTGGTATTTTTTCCTTGGTTGCAGCTTGAAAGGGATTTGATATTTCTGGTTTTCAAATGTGAATTCAAGTAGATCTAATCCTGTAAAACCATCGTTTGCTTTCATCTTTAAAATATTATTTACGCTATCATATTGCACAGTTGCATTCATGTTTGCAGAGAATGCAAGTTTGTAATGTTTAGCATAAAACAAATCACTTATTAGAATTTCTTTTTCTATTCCTGCTTCCAGGTTGACTGGTTGAATGATATCTTGAATTTTATTTGAGTGATTACGTGCGCAGCCCGATAATAAAAAAAGCAAGAGCGACAGAAAAAAAAGATCCTTCTTCATCATAATTATTTTTGAAAAATTTTGTGATTGGTTGAGCAAAGTTACTAATCGTAGAGGAAAAAATCCGAATTAAAACCTGCAATCTTAGTTTAATTCACTTATGTCATCAAGAGTGAAGCACTGGCTATTTTTCTTCATTCCGATTTTAAGATAGTAATCTATTGCTGCCGGAGCAGAAAGCAATATAATTTTGGCTTGAGGAGCTGCCCTTTTTGTTTCTTCAATCAACTTCTTTCCTATACCCTGGTTCTGATATTTGGTGTCAACAGCCAGGTCTGATAAATAAGTGCAATAGGCAAAATCTGTAATCGAACGGGCAACACCTATAAGCTTTCCATCTATTCTTGCGGTAACAATTAGGTTGGCATTATCGCACATCTTTTTAATACGATCATAATCATCTACCGGTCTTCTCTCTGCAAGTGTGCTTTTTATAAGTACTTTATTGAACTCAGAAGGATCAAGAGCATTTTCAACTTTATATACAATCTCACCCATGAAATGATGCTCACATGCTCAATTTTAGTTTGGATAAATGGACATCATCAATCCAGACTGTTCCAACTCCATTTACAACTAAGTTAAGTCTAATCTGATCAGGCATTTCATTCTTCTTCAGAAAGAAAAAAGTATTGACTGTCGTCCAATCAGTTGTACCTGCGATGGCGGTATCAAATCCTCTTGAAAAGAATTCGCCCTTATCTTTAAACATGCACCACATTTCCAGGTATGCCTGTCCACTCAGACCTTCTGATTTCAGTTTAGCTTCATAAATTAATTGAGCATCGTCAATCCGGATATCGAGAATATCATACAAAGTAATAGTAGCTGGATTAGAAGCTTCTATTTTGATTGAGCCATTGCTGTCGCTGGAAACAGATTTATCAAGCTGGATTCCTGATTGAGTAATGATGCCGTTCAGATCATCAACAGGAAAGTACTTAAGATCTGTAGATTTTTTTTGCACATTGCAAGAGACAATCAAAAAGAAAAGAATCAAAGAAATTTTAATTAAATTTTTGCCCATGCAACTCACTCCCGTTGGTTTAATAAAAAAATTAGATGTCAAGTTAAAAAAAAAGCGAAGAATAATTTCTCATCCTTCGCTTAAAGATCAATAGCCGGAATTACTTTAATACTGCATCTTTAGCAGCCTTACCAATTCTGAACTTCAAAACTTTTCTTGCAGGAATTACAATTGTTGCACCGGTTGCGGGATTTCTTCCCATTCTTTGCTGTCTCTGGGAAACGGTGAGTTTACCAAGCCCGGGAATAACAAAATCCTTTTTAGCCTCTTTATAAGAAAGCTTAACAAACTCATCTAAAAATTGTCCGGCAACTTTTTTGGTTGTTCCGGTCTTCTTGGCAAGATGGTCAATAATCTGACCCTTCGTCATTGATTTAGCCATGTGATCCCTCCGATTAAATGTTAATGATACTTACGGGCGAAAAATACTTAATATTTATTTGAAACAAAATTATTTTTGAAAAATTAATTACGTTCAAACCCTTATAAATAGGGCTCAGAATGAGAATCAGCTTGCGAAAGGTTTCGGTATATTGCATAGAAGATTTTTTGCTCTTTTATTATTCTCTATTTTGTCTATGTTAAGTATGGAATTTTTCTCAAAGTACAATTAATGTTAAAACTTCTTTCATCATTCGTACTTTTCGCAGCTTTTATCCTTCCTCAGGATGTTGATTCACCATTAAATCAGAATACCCAAACCATTTTAGATACGAATTTTGTTCAAATTGATGACACAACCGCAATTTCTGATACAAACCTCGTATTCATAAATAATTCTGCTCTGGACAGTATAACAGTAGTTACAAGTCATCAAACAAAAGCAGATTCCATCATTCCTATTCAAGGGCAGACGCTCACTGATGTAAGCACTATTATTCACAAGAGAAAGTTTCTTTTCGATAACTACCGGTACACAGGTGATCTTCTTCGGTCATTCAGTCTGAATTTTGTTAAAGATCTTGGATTCGTTGGCTATCCCCACGAAACTTTCATCTATGGTGTTGGGAACAACGCAATAACCTTCCTTCAGGATGGGGTGCTTATGAATAGCCGATACACAAATTCACTTGACCTTAACTTTGTGCAAAGTGAAGATATCGATTCAATAGAAATTGTCCCGACTCCACGTGGATTTTTGTACGGACCGTATAATAATCCAGTGACGGTTAATTTTATAACACGGGATTTTATTTCCAGTAAACCTTATTCCAGAATAAAATATTATGAGGGACCGGATGGTGAAGGTATGATTGATGGAAAGTTCTCTGCAAAACTTGCAAACAGATGGAATTTATCTTTTCAGTTAACGAACAGGTCAAAAGATGAAACTTATGTAAATACCGATCTGAGTATCTGGCAGGCTAACGCAAAGCTGAAATATTTTTTGTCCAACTATGTTAACATAACAGGTTCATATTACTTTGTCAGTTCCAAGCAAGGATTGAACGGTGGGGTTGATTTAGATAGTCTGAATAAAATATCTGACAACCCCGGTTCCGATCTTTACCAACCTTTTGTAGCTCCGGTTCTTTACCCAAACCGGACTCTTGATGCAACACAGCATAATTTCAGGTTAAGAACTTTAGTAAAGCCGTTTGATAATTCTAAATTAGATTTGTCTGTTTATTATCGGTATGGGCTTGATGAAGAGAGAAC
>JBATIA010000355.1:0-4532 GCA_049667415.1 Ignavibacteriaceae bacterium | reverse complement strand
GACCTTTACCTTGAGCTGCCCCCTCAATTATACCCGGAATATCAGCGACTGTAAAACTTTTGTAGTCTTTGTATTTTACAATACCAAGATTTGGTTCAAGAGTAGTGAAAGGATAGTCAGCAATTTTAGGTTTGGCTGAAGAGATTTTGGATATCAAAGTTGATTTACCCGAATTAGGAAATCCAACCAAGCCAACATCAGCAATTAATTTTAATTCAAGTACAACTTTTTTCTGCTCACCCGGTTTTCCATCTTCCGCAAAACGAGGTGTCTGATTCGTTGGCGTAGCAAATTTACTATTTCCCTTTCCTCCTTTACCTCCTTTAGCAATAATAATTTCTTTACCATCGGCATTTAAATCAAAAAGGATTTCTTCAGTTTCTACATCTTTAATAACAGTGCCAACCGGTACCTTAATGATAACATTGTTACCGGTCTTTCCATCCTTCAGTGAGTTGCCTCCTTTACCGCCATTTCCTGCTACATATTTTTTTTTATATCTGAAATCAAGTAATGTATGAAGATTTCTGTTGGCTAGAATTACAACATTTCCACCATTACCACCGTCACCTCCCGATGGTCCGCCTTTTGGTACATACTTTTCCCTGCGAAAAGTTATAGCCCCATCTCCACCATTTCCGGCGTGAATTTCAATAACGGCATAATCGACAAACATTATGCTTGCCTGAAGTAATTAGATACCGCATTTGTGAAAGTTATGGCTTCTTTAGAATATGGACTGATTTTGTAAGATGTGAATACTGCCTTTAAAATCTCTGAAGCTTCTTTGTAAGAATGGCAATCCATTATTCTTTCTGTTGTGTTCATAAAATCTTCTTCATCGTTGGCAAAAATGAGTAAGACAATTTTCTTAATCTCTTTCCTTCTCAAGTAGCTAAAAAGATCTTTAGAGCGAATAGTTCTCGGAATTACAGCTGGTTCTTCAATTGAACTAGCTGGTAATTTTTCTTTTAGAATTGTTGGAATTTCTTTTTTAGTTTCTTCAACTATGTTTTCTGATTTTTTAACATCCTCTTCAAGTGTTAAAGAAGTTTCTTTCCCGGGTATCTCATCTTTTTTTTCTGGTTCCTCTGGGGTTTTATTAACTTCTACCCTCTTCTCATCTTCGTCAGTCTTTTCTTTTTTATCAGAGAATACTACTTCGCCAATACTTTTTAAATAGTCATCAAGACCATCTGCGTCCGTAGGTGTTAACGATTGTTTTTCCTCACTTATTTCTCCCCCTTGAAACAGTGTTTCTGTTACCTCTTCAATAGGTTTTTCTTCTTTATCCAGTCCTTCAAAAATGTTTAGTAGTTCATCCTCGAGTGTTTCTATTTTCGCCTTTACTTCTTCTGGCTCTGATTCTGGAATTTCTTCTGTTTTTAATTCCTCTTTTTCAGATATGGTTGATTCGGATTCGCCATAAAAATCTTTGATCATTTCCTGTACAATTTCTTTCTCAAGGCCAGGTCTTAATAAATCGGGTTGCAAATTATCACCCTGATCGTCAATATCAGTCTCAATTGATTCTGAAAAATTTTCTATTGATTGTTCTTCTGTTTTTACTTTACTGAAATCGAAATCGTCACTAATTGCATCTACGATATTTTCAAGATCATCTTTTGATTCAGTATCTGGTTCAGCCGACTCTTCTAAAATTGGACTGATGGTTTTTTCTTCAACATCTTCCGATTCAACATTTTCAAACTCTATTTCTTCCGGTTCTAAAGTCTTCTCTTCACTTGGAATGTCTTCCTTAAGCGAAACTTCTTCAGTTACTTTTGGTTCTTCGTTATAAAGAGAAAGAAGTGCTTCTTCTTCTTCCGGTGTTAAAAATGACTCTGAAGATGGTTTCTCAAATCCTGTTTCAGATTTATCTTCTAATTCCTCAATTTTCGAATCAACCTCTGGTGCACTGACTTCTGTGATTACATCTTCCGGTTCAGTTTCTGGCTCTTCCTTTTTATCTGGCTTAGTTTTCGGTTCCTTTTCAGCAGAAAATAAAATTCGTTCAATTTCCTGTTTATCATATTGTTTCTTAATCTCGTTAGGAATAGCTTTCCGAAGTTTTACCAATAACTCGACTAAATTTTTTTCTTTAAAGAAAATTTCCACAGCAGTGAGCGAGATTTTATTTTTGTCTCCCCCGCCAATATTGAAGAAATCTCCTATAGATGTAAACGACTTTTCAATAAGTTGTTCTTGATTGGAGTTTAAAAGTTCCCGGTCAATTTTGTCGAGGATTAAGTCAAACTCTGTTGAGGATACTTGAACAAGATTTCTTTTGGTGATATAGCCAATAAGCACGTATTTGAAATAATCGTAGTAGAATAAGTAGTTAAGCATCATTTTCATTTCTTCAACAGAAATGACCGGTTGATCATTAAAAATTAATTTAGTTAACGACCATTTTGGTCTAACCAGGTAATTTATATTAAATGAAACAGCCTGAAAGATTAGTTTTTTTGAATCATCAAGTGAAATTTTCTTATTTCTTTTTATTTCACTAGAAATTCTTTTAAAATGATCGGATATTTCTTTACCGGTATAATCAAAGTACGACTGTTGAAGTAATTTACGCCTGTCAGAATATATCATATAATCTAGTTCGGCAGAGATGTATTGAACGATAGCAGGATGAATCTCGGTGGCAATAATTTTATCCAAAGTAAAAACATTACCGAGATTTCTTACCTTGTTAAAGCAGAAATCACCAATAAATTTTATTTCTTTTTCAAACATCTTATTTCTCTCCAAAATTCAAGTCTCAAATTAAGAAACAGAATAAAGATAGACAAATTTATTATCAATCAAATACAAGCTTAAAGCTATAAAAAATCCCGATTAAAGTTTAACCGGGATTCTCTTTTAATAAAATTAAATGTGTTTCTTATACTTCTACCTCTTTACTTTTTACTTTAGCCATTACAAAATCACGATTCATCCTTGCAATATTAGTCACTGAAATACTCTTAGGACATTCAGCTTCGCAGGCATAAGTATTAGTGCAACTGCCAAATCCAAGTTCATCCATTACTTTAACCATTTTGTCAACTCTGCGATAACGTTCCGGTTGACCTTGTGGAAGCAGAGCATATTGAGAAACTTTAGCAGATACAAACAGCATTGCAGAAGCATTTTTACATGCTGCAACACACGCGCCGCATCCAATACAAGCTGCAGCATCCATAGATAAGCTTGCAATATCTTTTGGAATTGGAATAGCATTAGCATCGGGAGTTCCGCCAGTATTTACAGATACATATCCACCTGCCTGAAGGATCTTATCAAATCCCGAGCGATCAACCATTAAGTCTTTTATAACAGGAAATGCTTTAGCTCGGAATGGTTCTACCCAAATTGTTTGCCCATCTCTAAAATTTCTCATGTGAAGCTGGCAGGTTGCAATTTTCGGCAATGGTCCATGAGGATGACCATTTATTACGAGTCCACAGGTTCCACAAATACCTTCACGGCAATCACTCTCGAAATGAATCGCTTCTTCACCTTTAGCTTCAAGAGTGTTGTTCAGTTCATCAAGCATTTCAAGAAAAGATGCATCTGGTGAAACCTGAACATTATAATCAATAAAGCTTCCAACGGATTTGGAGTTTTTCTGTCTCCAGATTTTTAGCTTAAGATTAAGTTTCTTTGCTTCCATTATTTGTAACTCCTTATCGCTGGTTTCACATATTCAAATTCAAGTGGCTCTTTGTGAAGGTTCCACTTGCTTTCACCCGCAAATTCCCATGCAGAGACAAAAGAATAATTTTCATCGTCTCGTTTCGCTTCTCCATCTTCAAACTGATATTCTTCCCGGAAATGCCCTCCGCAAGATTCATTTCTCTCTAATGCATCTAGCGCCATTAATTCACCTAAGTCAAAGTAGTCTGCTAGTCTTCCTGCTCTCTCCAAAGTTTGATTTACATCGTCTCCGCTTCCGGGAATAGTTACATTTTTCCAGAACTCTTGTTTCAATTCTCTAATATCATTGATTGCTTCTTTCAATCCTTTTTCGTTTCGTGCCATACCAACTTTATTCCACATAATTCTACCAAGCTGCTTATGAATATCATCGACAGTTCTCTTTCCCTTTATAGAAAGAAGTTTGTTTGTCATATTTTTCACTTCACTTGCAACTTTCTCAAATTCAGGATGATCTGTTTTAATAAAAGTGGGCTTATCACCTCCGAGGTAATTACCAATCGTATAGGGAATAACAAAATATCCATCAGCAAGACCCTGCATTAGTGCAGATGCACCCAACCGGTTCGCACCATGATCAGAGAAGTTTGCCTCACCAAGAACAAATAACCCGGGAATTGTGCTCATTAAATTGTAATCGACCCATACACCTCCCATTGTATAATGTGGTGCAGGATAAATCATCATAGGCACTTTGTAAGGATTCTCACCTGTTATTGTTTCATAAATCTCGAAGAGATTTCCATATCGTTCTTCAATTACGTGTTTACCAAGTCTGTTAATTGCATCCGTGAAATCAAGGTATACTGCCTCGCCACCTTTTA
>JBATIA010000354.1:0-1572 GCA_049667415.1 Ignavibacteriaceae bacterium | reverse complement strand
GCAAGAGCAATCATTGTAAAAAGCTTTGCGCGAATCCACGAAACAAATTTAAAGAAGCAGGGAATGCTGCCGTTGACTTTTGCTGATCCGAAAGATTATGATAAGATAAAAGAAGATGATAAAATCGATTTACTCGTAACTCATCTTGAACCAGGCAAACAGTTGAAGATGATTATAAAGCACAAAGATGGAAGCAAGGATGAAGTTATGCTCAACCATACGATGAATGATGCACAGATTAAATGGTTTAAGGCAGGCAGTGCATTAAATCTGATTGCAGAAAAGAATAAGTGATTATTCGTCTATCCCTTTTGCGTACAACTTTTCACAGATGAGCGAAAGAGTTTCTTTTTCGTTTTTATTTAAAGCGGAAGAATAATCAGACAAAAATTTATCAACTTCGGGATTGATCCTGGTAAGAAGATTAATCCCTTTTTTTGTAATACGTGACATGGAAAGTCTTCTGTCTTCCTCCGAAATGAATCTTTCAACCAATCCGTCACTTACTAATCTGTCAATCAATCTTGTAACATCCGGTGCAGGTTCAACCATTCTCTTAGTAATTTCACCACGTGGGTAACCATTTGGGTGAGTCCCTTTCAGTATTCTCAACACATTAAATTGTGCAAGTGTTATATTGAAGCTGTTACATAATGTATCGAGCTTTGAACGAAGGTAATTTGAAGCTATGAATAAATTTAATATTGCTTCCTGCTCAACGCTGCTGAACTTTTCCTGCTTTAGTCGTTTTTTAAGTATTTGGCCCATTTCAAATTTTGTTTTTTTTACCAGATGCAAGTATATAACTCGATGAAGGAAATCCCAAGAACTAAATTGCAACCGGAAAATCCTTTGACAGAGATAAACAATCATTCTAATTTTTTATTATTGCACACTCACGGTGTTCGGATCTTTGTTTTGTGAGATTTTTTTAATGCAGATATTAAATTCTTGCGGAATTTTGAACAAGTTCCTTTAGGAACATAATATTTGTAGTATGACCAAGGAACCCTGAAGGGGTTCAATATTTTAAGACATAGAGTGATGTAAATTCATTTTCCGATTTTGAATTATCATTCTTATAGCAATATGATTCAGAGCAAAAATCCTCTATGGTTTAAGGATTTACATATTACTATTTTCAGTAGTGAAAATTAAAACACTATTAAAACTATTTGAATGACGTTTCTTAATCCTGCAATTTTATTTGGGCTTTTAGCCGCTTCAATTCCAATATTAATTCACCTATTGAATCTGCGGAAACTTAAAAAGATTGATTTCAGCACTCTTCAGTTTCTTAAAGAGCTGCAAAAGAATAAAATCAGGAAAATAAAATTGAAGCAGTGGCTGCTGCTTGCTTTAAGAGTTTTAATTATACTTTGCATAGTTACAGCTTTTGCGAGACCAACACTTGTAGGAGTTTCGGTTGGCGGTACAACTTCAGCTACAAAAACAACTGCGATTTTTATTCTTGATGATACTTTCAGTATGAGTGTCATCGATCAAAACGGATCTTATATCAACCAGGCAAAAGAAACAATCAAAGACCTCCTGAACCAGTTTGAAGAAGGG